>NZ_JBFUBE010000022.1:0-50193 GCF_056405915.1 Flavobacterium sp. P1_E4 | reverse complement strand
ATCTCATCCTGAAAGCCTTTTGATACCAGTTCAAATGCATTAAACTCTTGTGGAGGTTTGATTTTCTCCTCAAAATACAAGTGTAATATTTCTTCTGTGTTAGTAGCGGAAATCACTTCAAAGTGATCTACTAAAAAATCAGGTAGCATAAATTTTAAAAGGTCTATAGGAGTCATCTCTAATTCTTAGATTACAAAGCTCTTATTTTATTTTGACATTTCCTCCCCAGGTTTTGTTCTTGATCCATCTTAAAGCTATGGCCAATTACCCTGAATAGGTGCTGTATTGTCCTAATGTTTAATACATCGTTTGCGTAAGGTTAAAATAGCAGCTACATCGGAAAATACAGTTGCGTTTTGAACAAAATTATGATACTACTTTAGCAATAGAAATTATTACTAATTTAAAACAACAGTATTATGAAAGCGATTTTAAAACTTAGTCTGGTAGTTTTGGTAGCGATGACTACAATAAGTACCTATGCAATCGACGGCGATTTTTTACTTAACGTAAAAAAAGGAACTGGTAAAGAAATTAGTTTTTCGGTTAATGAGATACAAAAGGCCAATGTGACGATCTACGATAAATTTCACAATGTAATCTATTCTGAGACAGCCACCGGCAAGGGGGGTATTTTGAAAACCTACAGCCTTGAGGAGTTTCCAAAGGGGGTTTACTTCT
Source organism: Flavobacterium sp. P1_E4 (assembly GCF_056405915.1). Taxonomy (NCBI): domain Bacteria; kingdom Pseudomonadati; phylum Bacteroidota; class Flavobacteriia; order Flavobacteriales; family Flavobacteriaceae; genus Flavobacterium; species Flavobacterium sp. P1_E4. The sequence goes on along the minus strand of NZ_JBFUBE010000022.1, from coordinate 49,512 downwards.
TGGAGGTGGAAACCAATCTAAAGAAAGTGACCCACGAGATTGTGATCACTAATGAGGTATCTACATTGTCTAGAAAATCCGTGGCCGAGGTCTACAAGGGGAATCTTAAAATGAAGAACCAAAATGTGGCAACGGTAAATTAAATTAATTAGTTTAATTGGATTGTTTTTGAAAAATACAACTTACTTCGAAAGTATGAAAACAGCTCCTCTTTGGGGCTATTTTTTGTTTATGATGCCAAATATCAACTTAATCAATAATGACCAAAAATGTTGTTCTGAAAACGTCCTTGCATGAGGGATGGGAATGGCATCTCCCAATTTAGAAAAACAAGGCTTTTTGCCGTAGTTTTTGTTAATCGGGAATACAATGGACAGCCCGACCCGTAGGGACATGCCATAATTTTTAAGTTTTATTATTTCTTTTTAATAAAAAAGCCACCAAAACTTAATTCGGTGGCGATTTATTGGATCAAGTTCAAAAGTTAGGATTATGCGGATGAATCAGATAATCTATATAAATGAAATTTATTAAACTCTTTAATTATAGTTTTTAATTTATTTCAATAAAGGCTCTATAGATTGAATTGTAGTAGCATGATAGCCAGTTTTTGCTTTGGAATAGATTTGTTTTGCCCAAGATTTTCCATCTGGTGTTTTGATCATTTCTTTGTAGAGAGGTAATAGGGAGCCTGTTCGGCTATAGGATGTCAAGAATAGTTCAATTGCCGGATAAGCATCTTTGTACTGATGCTGTATTGCTTGGATAAACCATTGGCGTCGAACAACGAAATTTCCACCATTGGTAAAATTAAATTCTTTATCTATTTCCGTCATTTCTTCAGTAGTTAGATCATTTGGTAAATAATCAATAAAATGCTGTTTTTCGTTGGTTGATTTTATCTTTTGACTCAATCCTTTAACTCCAGTTTCTTTCCATGTTTTTTGGATATCATCAATAGAATTGAAATCTTCTGAAACAGGTGTGATAATATTACTTGGAATTCCTGGTTTATAGATCCATTCATCAAGTTTTATTTTATCGGCTAATGCTTTGTTCCCATTGATTAGGTTTTTATTAAAATACTCAACAAAATCTTCTGTAGTAATCGATTGGAAAGCATGAGCTTTGAAATAATTAGTAAGGAATTCGTCAAATTTTTTACGACCAACTGCGGCTTCAACAGTTTGTAAAAAAGCATATCCTTTCTCATAGGGAATTTCACTTAGTCCATCATCTGGGTTTCTTCCTGAAGTGTCTACTTTTAGTCGGGAATCAGGACTGTCTTTTCCTATTTCATCCAAATTGGTCTTTAATGTTTTTCGGCTTAAGACATCTTGCATTTTAGCTTCTTTAATGCCAAATACTTCTTCTCCGATACGATGTTCTACATAGGTCGTGAATCCTTCATTGAGCCAAATGTCATCCCAAGTAGCATTAGTTACTAAATTACCACTCCAACTATGTCCTAACTCGTGAGCCAGTAAACTTGTTAACGAACGGTCGCCAGCTAAAACTGTTGGTGTAAGGAAAGTAAGATTTGGATTTTCCATCCCGCCATATGGGAAACTCGGTGGTAAAACAATGACATCATAACGTCCCCATTGGTATGGGCCAAAAAGTTTTTCGGCGGCATATACCATTTTACCTAAATTTTCAAATTCCCATTTCGCTTTATTAATTACTGTGTGTTCAGCATAGACGCCAGTACGATTGTCAATTGGCTTAAATTCGATATCACCAACAGCAATTGCCATTAAATAAGAAGGTATGGCCTTTTCTTGCTTAAAAGTGTAAATGCCAGTTTCGTTTTTTTGTTGTGGATTTACCGCACTCATAACAGCCATTAAATCTTTTGGGACAGTAACTTTGGCATTATATGTAAAGCGAACTCCTGGTGAATCCTGGCACGGAATCCAAGTGCGTGACCAGATGCTTTCTCCTTGTGAAAACACGAATGGTTTTTTTTTGTCGGCAGTTTGTTCGGGTTTTAGCCATTGTAGGGCTATAGATTCTTTTGTAGTGCTGTAATAAATATTGACTTTAGTTGTATTTGGCTCGATTGATATATGAAGTGGTTTTCCATGAAATTCAACTTCTTTCCCCAATTCAAATTTGGTTTCTTTTTCGTCATCGCCCAAAGTAACTTTGGTAATGTTTAATGTGTTTTCATCAAAGATGATTTCATTTCCTTTAGAAGTATTTTCAATCAGCCATGAAGCTTTTCCGGAAATAGTTTGATTGTCAAAATTGACTTTGATATCCAAGTCTAAATGCTTTACAATCGCTTCATTTGGATTTGAAAAGGAATGAGAATCTTTTACAATTTCATGTTTAGTTGTGCTTTCTTTTTTTTGGCAAGCCGTAAAAGCAATAATGCTTAACAATAGAACTATTTTCTTCATAAGAATTTTATTTGTGACTAAGTTAAAAAGAAAAACCCGTTCTGAAAATTTCAAAACGGGTTTTTTATTATTGTAAAAATACTGATTTATGCAAGCATAGTTACCGGATTTTCGATGTATTGTTTCAATGTTTGTAAAAACTGTGCTCCAGTTGCACCGTCAATTGTACGGTGATCGCAAGCCAATGAAAGCATCATAGTATTTCCAACTACAATCTGACCATTTTTTACTACTGGTTTTTCTACAATAGCCCCTACTGATAGGATAGCAGAGTTTGGTTGGTTGATGATAGAGTTAAATTCAGTAATACCGAACATTCCAAGGTTGGAAACTGTAAAAGTACTTCCTTCCATTTCTGCAGGTCCAAGTTTTTTGTTTTTTGCTCTACCAGCAAGATCTCTAACACTTGCTCCAATTTGAGATAAGCTCATTGCATCAGTAAATCTTAACACAGGGACAACCAATCCGTCTTCAACAGCTACAGCTACACCAATATTTACATGGTGATTGATGATGATAGCATCTTCTTTCCATTGAGAGTTGATTTTTGGATGTTTTTTCAAGGCTAATGCACAAGCTTTGATTACCATATCGTTGAAAGATACTTTGGTATCTGGAATGCTATTGATAATTGCTCTCGATTGCATTGCATCATCCATTGTCACTTCTATTACAAGGTTGTAATGAGGTGCAGTAAACAATGACTCAGCTAAACGTTTCGCAATGATTTTACGCATTTGCGAATTTTTGATTTCTTCAGTAAAAACTTCACCAGCTGGGACGAATACTTTTGGAGCTTCCGTTTTTGCAGCTTCTGGTGCTTTTGATGCAGTAGCACTTGGAGCAGTAGCAGTTGCAGGAGTAAAGTTTTCGATATCGCTTTTTACGATACGACCGTTTTCACCTGTTCCTTTTACTTGTGTTAATTGAATTCCTTTATCGCTTGCTATTTTCTTAGCTAGTGGTGATGCTAAAATTCTTTTTCCGTCACTAACAGTTTCTATTACTTCAGCAGTTTTATCAGATGAAGCAACTTTAACTTCTTCTTTTGCAGCAGCAGTTGGAGCAGCTCCACCTACTTTATAGTTTTCAGCGATTCCGCTAATATCTGTTCCTGCAGGTCCTATGATAGCTAAAAGACTATCAACTGGAGCTGTATTGCCTTCTTGAATTCCGATGAATAATAAAGTTCCTTCATTGAAAGATTCGAATTCCATTGTTGCTTTATCTGTTTCGATTTCAGCAAGGATGTCGCCTTCAACAACTTTATCACCTACTTTTTTCAACCAAGATGCAACTGTTCCTTCAGTCATGGTGTCACTCAAACGAGGCATCGTTACTACGATAACTCCTTTTGGTAATTCTGCTGCAGGAGTTGCTGCTACTGTTGCATCAGAAGCTTTTGCTTCAGTAGCAACTGGTGCAGATTCAACTGCGGCAGGTGCTGATGAGCCTCCTGCTATCAGAGCAGAAACATCTTCACCTTCGTTTCCGATTATTGCCAATAAAGAATCTACTGGTGCAGTTTCTCCTTCTGGGATTCCAATATATAAAAGTGTTCCTTCGTTGAAGGATTCAAATTCCATTGTTGCTTTGTCGGTCTCAATTTCAGCTAAGATATCGCCTTCGCTTATTTTGTCCCCTACTTTTTTAAGCCAAGCTGCTACCGTTCCTTCTGTCATAGTATCGCTCAAGCGAGGCATTGTTACAATTGTTGCCATAATTGATTATAATTTATGAGGTGTGAATGGATAGTTTTCTTGGTCGTACACTACGTCGTATAATTGTTGGATTTCAGGGTAAGGAGATTCTTCAGCAAATTGAACACATTCTTCAACTTTATCTTTTACTCTTTGATCAATTACTTCGATTTCTTCTTCTGTTGCGTATTTTTGATCTAAAATTACATCCAAAACTTGGGTGATTGGATCTATCTTTTTGTATTCTTCAACCTCTTCTTTTGAGCGGTACAATTGTGCATCAGACATTGAGTGTCCTCTGTAACGATACGTTTTCATTTCAAGAAAAGTAGGTCCGTCACCACGTCTTGCTCTGTCTATTGCTTCGGTCATTGCTTCAGCAACTTTTACAGGATTCATTCCATCAACTGGTCCGCATGGCATTTCGTATCCTAAACCTAGTTTCCAAATATCAGTATGGTTTGCTGTTCTTTCAACAGAAGTTCCCATTGCATATCCATTATTTTCTACTATGAAAACTACAGGAAGTTTCCATAACATTGCCATATTGAAAGCTTCGTGCAATGAACCTTGACGTGCAGCTCCATCTCCAAAGTAAGTCATAGTAACTCCACCAGTTCCATTGTATTTGTCTCCAAATGCTAAACCAGCTCCCAATGGGATTTGACCACCTACAATTCCATGTCCTCCGTAAAAACGGTGTTCTTTTGAGAAAATATGCATTGATCCACCCATTCCTTTTGATGTTCCAGTTGCTTTTCCTAAAAGTTCCGCCATTACGCGTCTAGGATCTACACCCATACCAATCGGCTGAACGTGATTTCTATAGGCAGTAATCATTTTGTCTTTTGTCAAATCCATAGCATGTAAAGCTCCTGCTAATACTGCTTCTTGACCATTATATAAGTGTAGAAAACCTCTAACTTTTTGTTGAATGTATAATGCCGCAAGTTTGTCTTCAAACTTTCTCCAAAGTAACATGTCTTCATACCACTTTAAATAAACTTCTTTTGTAACTTCTTTCATCTGAAATAATTCTTTTGCTTAAGTGTTATTGTATTATCAATTATGACCTAGTAACGCAAAATAGTTTCCTCACCACAAATTTGCGCCCCGAAGGGATCGGGATGCAAAAATAAGACATTCCTACTAAGAACTAAAATTTAAAAGCTAAATTTTAGTCTTTTTTTAAAGTAATTTGTTATCAAACATAAATGGAAGTAAATTTTTTAGAGAATCCGATTGATGAATTTCACCAGTTTCGCCCATATAATATATTTTTATGGATGTCTTCTGACGTATTTCATATTCTGCGATAGCTTGCCTGCAAGCTCCACATGGTGGAACGGGAATTGTTGTTTTGTTGTTTTCAGAGGCAGCGGTAATTGCCATTTTCAAAATAGTTGCTTCAGGATAAGTAGCTCCTGCATAAAAAATTGCTACCCGTTCTGCGCAAAGCCCTGAAGGATATGCCGCGTTTTCTTGATTGGAACCAACTATAATCTCACCATTGTCCAAAAGAATAGCTGTTCCAACTCTAAATTTTGAATAGGGTGCATAAGCATTTTTCCTAACTTCTATAGCTTTTAACATTAAATTTTGTTCAATTAAAGGTAAGTCTTGAATGGTTTCAAAAATATTAATTTTCGAAGTTATTATTATTTCTTTCATTAGTAAAAGCTGTTTTTTAATTTAATATTTTGAAAATGTACTTAAATTAAAAACAAAAAAATCCAATTTCAAAAGATTGAAGTTTGGATTTTTGTTTTGTATAAAAAAAGTATAATTGAGATTAAAAAGTTTCATATTTCTCTCCAAAATCGAATGTCAAAGAGAATCGTAAAGTATTTTCAAGTGGATTTTGTACCTTAGAAGTTGAGAATAAGTAGGAAACATCAATTTTTACAGAACTGTATTTAAAACCTGCCCCTAGTGAGAAAAATTCTCTTGCTCCTTTATCTGGACTTTCGTGGAAATATCCTGCACGGAACGAAAATGAATCTTGGTATACATATTCTGATCCTAAAGAGTATGTTATCTCTTTTAGTTCTTCACTGAATCCACCAGGCGCATCGGTAAATGATTGAAATATTCCTGGGAACCAACCAATGGATTGATAGTTGTCGCTGTTTTGCTGGATTTCTTCATTAGTAATTACTCCATCGCCGTTTAAATCGGAGTCTTGCGGGGTTGGAACCATTAATTTACTTATTTCCAGATTAACGGCAATTTTATTGTATTCGTCCAAAATAAAGTCAAATCCACCTCCCAGTTTCATGTTGGCGGGTAGAAAATTAGCATTTAAATCATCGTTATCATAGCTCATTTTTGGTCCCATATTCTGAAAGTTAAACCCAGCTCTCCATCTACCGTTAAAATCGCTATATGCAATTTCTTCGGATTGATAAAAGCCGGCTACATCTACTGCAAAACTACTTGAAGAGGAAGCATCATTATTGTCGGTAGCTACTTTTAGGTTTGAATTTATGAAACGACCCGCAACTGCCATTGAAAATTTCTCACTTAATTTTAGGGAATAGGATAGGTCAAATGCAAATTCATTTGGAGATACTGTCATAACTTGGCTGTCGAAATCTTGCCTAAGTTCAATATCGCCTAAACCAAAATAACGGAAACTGGCAGCAAATGCACTTTTTTCACTGTATTTATTGTAATAAGTTAATTGTGCTAATGATATGTCGTTTACCAAATCCGTTAAATAAGGAGTGTAGCTCAATGAAAAACCTTGTTGGTCGGTAGCAAATGCATATTTTGAAGGGTTCCATTGTTGTGAAAAGCCATCTGTCGATGATGCAACGCCATTATCTCCCATACCAGCAGATCTTGCATCTGCTGCTACTAAAAGAAAAGGTACGGCTGTTGTAATCACGCTTTCCTGTGCATGAACAAAATTAAAATTATATAAAAATATAATCAGTAAAGTAGCTCTTTTCATTATTTGAAATAAAAAATTAAATGGGGTAAATATACTATATTATTAAAGAATTACAAGTTTTTCATACTTTTCAATCTTCTTATTGGAGAGGGTTGCTTTTACTGTTAATTTGTAAACATAAACTCCTTTACCAATTTTATTTCCAAAATCATCCCGAGTATCCCATGATATTTCTCGAGATAAAAAACCTGAAGTTGTGATGGTTTGATTTTTCGTCCAAACCACTTTTCCTGTTATTGTCAATACCTGAACCTGAACTTCTAAAGGTTCATTGGGTTTATTATGACTAAACCAAAACTCAGTGTAATTTACACATGGATTAGGATAGTTTAATACATTTGTAAGTTTAATTGATTCATCTCCAACTACTAGAAATTGCATTTCCATTGTTGTAGCATTATTATAAACGTCCCAAACTGTAAAAGTAATGGTATGTAAACCAGCTTTTAAATTTCGGAAGGGAAAGTGCAAATTCCCTTTTGTGAAATTATCCAGCTCAGTTTGATAATAATCATTCAAAATAAATGGATTGCTTACATCTCCATCTAAGACGGCTACAATATCATGACCGATTCCTCCAGCCGTATTGATGCCGCTTTCATCTTCCATATAAGCAATAAATATTGGGGAATCATTGCTTATTCCTCCCGAAACAAAAGTTTCGTCATTCATATATAACTTCACTTTTGGACTATTATTGTCCGCAACTGCATTTTCATTTACACCTCCTACTTTAATTGTGGTGTCGTAACCAGTAACATCTTGAGGTAATTCATTTTGTTTGGCATAAAAACTTAGCTTTCCGGTGTCCAACGGAATACGAATGTCTTTGGGTACTATAAAACTACATTCAAATTGACCATTCGTAACGGATGAATTTCCTCTAAAAATTGCTTCTCCTAAAGTTGTAAAATTCATTACAGGACTATAGCCATCATTATTTAAAGTGCTTGTTGTTGTTTTTTTATCAAATAAAATAGTTGATAAAACACCATTATAATTGGTTAAAGGAAGATTGTTCTCGTCTGTTATTTCTCCTGATATTTTCATTTTGGCTAATGATTTGAAATCTGGGAGCGGTTGATTTACGGGTACATCGTTCACTTTGGTTAAAACAACTTTTGGCTTGGGTATAGCTAGGAATATTGCTGGATCACCAAGATAAAGAACTACGTTTGTTGCAGTATTTGGATTTTCATTTTTAGAAACTCTTAAGGCTTCGGCTATGGAAGCGTACTGATTGGAACCGTAGGATAAAAGATTTTTTGCAAAAACATCATTGAAATTTTCGGCACTAAATTGTCCAATTGAACGAATTGTCGATACTAAAGAAATGGCTCCACCTTTTGAATTCCAATAAATGTATTCTCCAGCTGTAGGTCTTGTGGGATTGTCAAAACGAGAAAACTCACAAGTAATCGTAATAAATAATGGGTATTTGTATTGATTACTTAGGCTTTGGCTGTCTGCTTTGTCCCAAAGTCTTTCGCTAGCCAAGCCATCTTCTCCGCCATGGCCGAGATAGTTAAATACTAATGCTCCTTTTTCAAATTCGTTATAAAATTCAGATTTTGCTTTAGGGTATCTTTCTCCTCCAGCGGAAGCTTCTTGTGTGTAAGAGTCTAAAAATATTTTTGATACATTCAAAAAAGGTTTTTGAACGGTAATTTCGTCGGCAAGAGTATTTTGTCTTGATTGCAAAGTTACATCAGTAGGTTTGTCAGAGTCATCGGAAAGTGTGACATAGTTGTTTCTCCAGCTTCCATAACTTCTTTTGTCATAATATTCTATAACTTTATTAACCATCTCGTCCGCTTGTGTGGTACTGCTGACTAACATTCTGCCAACAGCGATGTCTACTCCTCCATAAAATGTAGTGATATTTCCTTCGGAATCATCCATTAGACAATAAAAATCATCTGATGCAAATGATGCTTCGCCAGTTGTATTGCTGGTTAATGATTCATATATAGGTACAATATTGGTGTTGTTGGTTATTCTTTTTTTATAGTCGAATGATGCATCACCAAAAAGATTGACATACTGAACTCTTTTGTCTGTCGATGAAGCATTATTGTAAATATATTTAATGCAGTTTCTTATTGCAGCAATATCTTGTTTTCCTGAGGAAAATTCTTGATAGATTGATTCAAGAGTAATAACTTTTACATTTAAATTAGAATTTACTCTATGAAAATTAGCTAACTTCTCTGCTTGGGATCTTAAAGTTTCTGGAGAAATAATTAGGTAGTCAATATCTTGAAATTGACCTTGAGTATTTTTAAAAATCGTTCCCTTTATATTTGAATTGGCTATTTTTGATTTACTTTCTTTTAATGGAGAGTAATAGTTGTTTGGGTCAATAGCAATATATCCTCTAAGTTCTCCAAGATTAGCTTTGAATGAAAATGCATTTTGGTTGTTGTTCTCTATTTTAGATACATTGTAAATATCGGTTACATCCCAAATTTGAGAAATAGTAGCAGCATTTGAAAAATCATAAGATATAACTCCAAGGCTTGAATTCGCTAAGTCGTATTGAAAATGAAATTGTTTTCCGAATCCTAGTAATTTACTTTTTGCTTTTAACTGAATATAGTCTAGGAAGCCTTTAGATCCAGGAACTCCATTGTTGTTATATGATAATTTAATTTTTATATTCGAACTGCCAGTAAATGTGGTATTGCTAGGGAGTGAGCCATTGAAATATTGTATATCTGAATTGGTGTTTAATGCAGAAAATGAAACATTGCCAATATCAAGCCCGTTGGCTGTAATTTTAAAGGAAGTAGGTGTGTAGGCAGCGGATGCTAATGAGGTATTTAATTTAACGGGTATTGATGAGTCAATATTTGGAAAATCAAATACAAATTCTTGATCTTGATTAATTTCAAATGATTCACCAACCCATTGCCTGCCAACTTGAGCAATATTTGTTAAGTCGACTTCATGAAATTGATAATCGTCATATGTTGAAATATTTAAAGTACTTGCAGTAGTAGGCTGAGTCATATTTAATATCCTCTTTCCGTAGTCTCCTTCAATCGTTATGTAATAGTAGGATTTTGAATCGTATAAATTCAGATAGGTTTGACTTTCGGTATTCCAATTGTAAATTCCCTCACCATAGAACAATATGTAATCATCATCGTTGAAAACACCATCGTTTTCGCCTTGGATTTGAATTGCATTTTCGGTTAAATCTGTCGGATAGAAAGTGTCATTTGCTAAAGGTAACATTTTACCACCATTACCGTATATCTTAATTCTTTTTGGGTCAATTCCATTTAAATTCATCCCTAGTTCCTGTAAAAATTTCAAGGAAATTTTATAGATCCCTGATTTTTCGATGTAAAAGCGATACCAGTCCCCTGAAGCCAAAACGGAATTAGTAATACTTGCTTTATTTTTGGTTGAAATGGTTTTTCTTGAAGATCCGTTATTTATGGTATATGAAAAGGATTTAATTTTTTTGAAGCCAGAAGGCTCTTTGATTATTGGGGATATTCTGAGAAAGTTTTGAATAGTGTTTCTGGATTTTGTTGTATAAAGGGTGGTTGTTATAGAGGAAGGAATAGTAGTAATGTTTAAATTTACAAGTGCTGATGCCGATATGGATTCATAAATCACATTAGAAATCTGAATACTTTTTTCGTCTAATTCTGTGGCGGTTTTTAAGTTTAAATTGTAATAAATAGATTGATTGTATCCGTCATAAAAATAACTGTTTCCTTTGAAAATAGGTGTTTGGAATTTAGTATTGGGAGCTGTAGTATTGTTTTCTATCCAATCAATATTTATATCTCCTTTTATTTGAGCAAAAGTTATAATTGGGAGTAAAAGAATAAAACAAAATAAGAGGTTTTTCATTGAGATTGATGACGTAGTGTATTGTAAATAATTGTTAAAAGTAAAAAAAAAATATTAAATGTCATTTTCGTTGTTTTGTGTAATAAAAAATATATTTTTGCGTTTTTATTACATGTGTTAAAATTTTAATAAAAAATAAAGTTGAAAAGGGTTTTGTGATTTAATGTTTAATTATTACATTGCGCAACCTAAATTTTAATAATCACCTACTAGAAACTATGAAAGTAAATAAAACTATCCCCTTAAAGATGATGCTATCCCTGGCATTAATATTAGGGCTAGCTAGTTGTAGCAAAAAATCTAAATCTGACAGTGCCTCGAGAGGTACAGGTTGGAATGTAAGCAGTTCTAAAGGCGGTTTTACAAAAGGATCTGCCCATAAGACACAGGAAACTGGACCAGGATTGGTATTTGTAGAAGGAGGAACTTTTACAAGAGGATTAGTTCAAGATGATGTAATGCATGATTGGAATAATGTTCCAAATCAACAACATGTTATGTCTTTTTATATGGACGAAACAGAAGTTACCAACTTAATGTATCTTGAATACCTTGAATGGTTGAAAAAAGTTTACCCTCCAACAGAAGAAAATTATAAAAATATTTATGAAGGTGCTTCACCAGATACTCTTGTTTGGAGAAACAGATTGGGTTACAACGAAACAATGACCAATAACTATTTAAGACATCCTGCTTATGCTAATTACCCTGTTGTAGGAGTAAATTGGGTTCAAGCAGTTGAATTTAGTAAGTGGAGAACTGATCGTGTAAACGAAGCTGTTTTAGAAAAAAATGGATATTTAAAGAAAGATGCTAAGACATTAGATGTTTCTGCTGAAAGTAATTTCAACTCTGAAACTTATTTAGCTGCACCTACCATGACTTACGGAGGAAACGAAGAAATTCTTTTGAAAGGAAAAGGAGCGTCTAAAAAAGGACCAAAACCAGACAAAAATGGTAATGTGGTTGAAGAGAAAAATGTATATGCTCAAAGATCATCAGGGATTTTATTGCCTGAATACAGATTGCCAACCGAATCGGAGTGGGAATATGCAGCAGCAGCTGATGTAGGTCAAAGAGAATACAATATCTATAAAGGACAAAAGAAATATCCTTGGTCTGGTACCTACACTCGTTCTGGAAAAAGATCAAACAAAGGTTTCCAATTAGCTAACTTTAAACAAGGTAATGGAGATTACGGTGGAATCGCAGGTTGGTCTGATGACGGAGCTGATATTACAAATGCTGTAAAAAGCTATCCGGCAAATGATTTTGGACTATATGATATGGCAGGTAACGTATCTGAATGGGTAGCCGATGTTTACAGACCAATCGTTGATGTTGAGACAAATGATTTTAACTATTTCAGAGGTAACGTTTATACCAAAAATAAAATCGGTAAAGATGGAAAAATTGAAATAATCACTAATAAAAATGTTGTTTTTGATACATTAAGTAATGGTAAATTAGTGCCTAGATACTTGGCTGGTGAAATTGCTCAAGTTCCTGTTGATGAGAATGAAACTTATTTGAGACAAAATTTCAGTACAAGCGACAATATTAATTACAGAGATGGAGATAAACAATCTAGTAAGTATTATAAGTTTGGTGGTGCTGATGCTGATAAAGGAAAAACTTCAGACAAAGAGATCATGTACAACGCTCCTAAACACAATGTAAAAATTGACAGTTTAGGAAACATGGAAAGAAAGTATGACAAGTCTAGTAAAAGAACTACTTTGATAAATGATGCAGTTCGCGTTTACAAAGGAGGATCTTGGAGAGACAGAGCTTATTGGTTGGATCCTGCACAAAGAAGATTCTTTCCTCAAGATATGGCAACAGATTACATCGGATTTAGATGTGCTATGTCTAGAGTAGGTTCAAAATCAAATACAAAAAGATCACCTAGAAATTAATTTTTTTATATACAATACAATAAAAGCCCTTTCATTAGGGCTTTTATTTTTTAAACTATATTTATATGGATATTAAATACATTCATAGTTTGTTTTTGAAATGTGATTCTGTTTCAATTGACACTCGGAAAATAGGGTCCAACTCATTTTTTGTAGCAATAAAAGGGGATAATTTTGATGCCAATACTTTTGCCAAGGAAGCACTTGATAAAGGGGCATCATATGTAATAATAGACGATAAAAACTATTATATCGACGAGAGAACCATTTTGGTTGAAAATAGTTTAATTGCTTTGCAGGAATTAGCTAAATTTCATAGAAATCATTTGAAACTGCCAATAATTGCTCTTACTGGAAGTAATGGTAAAACAACAACTAAGGAGTTGATTAATGTTGTGCTTTCAAAAAAATTCAAGACTAAAGCGACTATTGGGAATTTAAATAATCATATTGGAGTGCCCTTGACGTTATTGTCCTTTAATGACCAAACTGAGATGGGAATTGTTGAAATGGGAGCTAATCACCAAAAAGAAATAGAATTTCTGTGTGATATAGCACAACCTGATTACGGATACATTACCAATTTTGGGAAAGCACATCTTGAAGGTTTTGGAGGTATTGAAGGTGTTATTAAAGGTAAAAGTGAAATGTATCACTATCTTTCAAATAATGACAAACTAGCATTTGTTAATCTTGAAGACCCTATTCAGGTTGAAAAAACTAAAGCTATACAGTCGTATTCTTTTGGGGTGAATAAAGACATTGCTAACGTGGATATAACTCGCGTAGAGGCTAATCCTTTTGTTTCTGTGACTTATTCCCAAAACATCGTTACAACTCATTTAATTGGTTTGTATAATGCAAATAACATTAATGCGGCAATTGCCATTGGAACTTATTTTGGTGTAGAGGAAAATGATATTAAACAAGCGCTTGAAAGTTATGTTCCCGAAAATAATAGGTCGCAATTAATGTCTAAAGGAACAAATGAAATTATTTTGGATGCTTATAATGCAAATCCTAGTAGTATGAAAGTTGCTATTGAGAATTTCATACTTTTAGCCAAAGAAAATAAAATTGTTTTTCTAGGTGACATGTTTGAATTAGGTGATGAGAGTTTATTAGAACATAAAGGCGTTGTTGATTTATTAATGAATCAAAATGATATTGTTTGTTATTTTATTGGTAAAGATTTTTATCAGAATAAAATAAATAAATCAAACTTCTTTTTCTTTGAAAACTTTGATGCTTTTTCAGATTCAATTGAAAATAAAAAGTTTGAAAATAACATGATACTCATTAAAGGTTCTAGAGGAATGGCTTTGGAACGAACCTTAGAGTTTGTAAAATAATTTTTTAATATTTAAAAAGCTCCTTCAGAATTATTTGAAGGAGCTTTTTTATTTAATACTCATTAAGTAGCCAATTAAATTTTCTTTTTGGTTTAACTCTAGTTTCTTTCTTAGTCGATATCTTGCTAATTCGACACCACCTGTTGATATATTCATAAATTCTGCAATTTCTTTGGTAGACATATTCATTAATAAATAAGTTGCCAAATCCATTTCTCGAGGAGAAATTGTAGGGTGTTTTTCTTTTAATTTTTTAAGGAAATCAAAATGTACGTTTTTGAGATGTTTCTCAAGATCCTTCCAGCTTTTGTCAGTATTGACTTCTTTGGTAATACTTCTGTTTAATTTAGTGAATTGAGCTTTAGTTGTTTCGTCAAATGAATTTGTGTTGATGTCTTTTAATTTATGAATGATTCCATTTAATATCTTATTTTTTTTAACAACTTGCAAGGTGTTGTTTACTAGCTCTTTATCCTTAGAAAGGATTTTTATTTGCAATTTTTCATTTTCTAATTTTTCGATCTCTTTTTCAAGCTCATATTGTTCCTGTTTGATTTTAGTTTCTTTTTCCAAATACAACCTTCGTTGTTCCAGTGTTTCAAAATGCTTATTCTTTCTTATTTTTATCCTGATTCGTAGACGAATGTAATAAACACATCCAGCAGCTATTAATAAATAAAATAAATAGGCTAATGAGTGTCTGTACCATGGAGGATAAACCCTGAAAGCAATTGAGCTTTCGTCTGATTCGATCCCAGAACTGTTTCGGACTCTTACTTTCATTTTGTAATTACCCTCTTTTAGATTGGTGTATTCCTTTATGGCACTGTTGGACCATGCGCTCCAATTTTCTTCAAAACCTTCCAGCTGGTATGAAAATTCAAGATTTTCAAGATTTTCATATGAAGGGGAAGAAAATGTGAATTTTACTTGATTTGATGAATATGGTAATTTATATTCTTCATCTTTATTTTGACCATTTCCTAGATGTATAGTGTCTCCTGGGAAGGAAAAGCTTCTTATGAGGGCTTTCGGTTTTAATGCAGATTTATTGTCTATAGTAGGATCATAATGTGCAAGTCCATCAGTTAAACCTATAAAAGAATTTTTGGAATCAATAGTATTAATCGATAGATAATTTGTCACTAGATTCCCTGTTAAGTTTGATAAAGGGGCAACGACATGTTTGTATTTGTTACTGACTTTCATTAGTGCCCCCATAGATCCATTGAAGTTGTACCATAGGTTTCCATTAGTGTCCTCAACAAGTTCCTTTATTTTTGGAATTGATTTGAACATGTTGGTTATAGCTGGGGCTTCTATAAATGTACCTTGTGCTGTTGAGTAAGTGTAAAATATATTGTTTGATTGAAAATAAATTTTATTATTTATTTTTTGTAAGCTTCCAATACCTGGATTTTGTTCTGAAAATTGGGTAAACGTTTTAACTGAGTTTGTTTTTCTCAGATTGTTATTAAGAACTATTTGGTAAATAAATTCGTCCTTCTTTAGCCATAAATAATCATTGTCTATTTCAAATGCATTGGAAGATTTATTAATGCCAACAATTTTATTTCTGAATTTTAATCCTGTATTAGTCTTTTCGAAAATTGAGAATCCGTTATAATTTGCGCCAATAAAAAAATTGGGATGTTTAGGTATTGATTTAAAGCTAAAATATCCATTGGGGTCTAAATTTTTTATCATTTTGCCATCTTGTAAAACCAACGCGCCTTTGTTACTGGCGCATATTAGTTCTCTGTTTATTATTTGTATGTTCCAAGCTTGTGCGGTTGTTCCTTCTACAAGTTTGAATGAGCCTTCTTTGAAATTTGTATTCCACGGGTGGTAAAAAACCCCTTGATTTGTGGCAACATACAAATTGCCTTTGTGTACAACAGAAGAATATACTGTGCCTAAATTATAACTAAAACCAAAATAGGTCAAAAATGAATTTTCGTTTACATAGGTTATACCATTATCCAATCCCAGCCATAAATTATTACTGTTGTCAATAAATGAACTAAGAACAGTATTGTTTTGGAGGCCTTTACTGCGATTGATGTGTTGTATAATGTTTCCTTTTAAGTCACAAACTATAATTCCGTCAAGTACTGAATTGATTACAACATATTTGTTCTTATAAAGAATACACCCCAAGGAGCCATTTTTTTTGATAAATACATTTGCCTCTGTACTCCAGGGTGTTACCTGATTGTTGGCTAGTATAAATAATCCTCTATCTAGAGTTGCTGCCAATATTTTATTTTTTTCTAACTCAATGAAACCCCAAACTTCGGAATTGTTCAAAGCATTTGATCCTTTAAGATAAGCGAGCTTTCCATTTTGATATTCCATAATTCCCGAAAAAATGTCCTGTATGTACAATCTCGAATTAGAAATAAATGAAAATTGAAATCTTTTGGGGGCGTTTATGATCTTAATTTTATTATTCTTATAAATAAAAATCCCATCAAATGATTGGAAAATAACTTCATCCTTATAAAGATGGATTTTCCAAATAAAGTCAATTCTATTAAGGGTCTTTTTATTTAATAAATCGGATAATGAAAAGTATTCAAGTTTTCCTTTTGAATTGGCTTTAAAATAACCA
The DNA here is from genome assembly GCF_056405915.1 of Flavobacterium sp. P1_E4. NCBI lineage: Bacteria > Pseudomonadati > Bacteroidota > Flavobacteriia > Flavobacteriales > Flavobacteriaceae > Flavobacterium > Flavobacterium sp. P1_E4. The sequence goes on along the minus strand of NZ_JBFUBE010000022.1, from coordinate 32,696 downwards.
AACTCATTATAGCAACCCACGTATATTTTTCCAGATGGATCCACTTTCAAGCATTTAACGGCATCTGAGTTTTTGGCTTTATATTTTTTCCAAGTTGAACCGTCAAATTGTAAGAGCCCATCATTATTGCCAAAATATAAATTTCCATTTTTATCTTGATTGATGTCCCAGTTTTGTGTACCTCCTTTGTATTCTGTTCTACTGAAATTTTTAATATGCGGTAAACCGATTTTTTTTACTTGTCCTAAAGAGGTGTAAGATATGTTGATTAAAAAAAGCAGTAGAAAAAAGCTAGTTAATTTCATGATTTAGTATTTGATGTGCTTCATTGATTGAATGTAAATGTATCGTTTTATAGATGGGTGTAATTTTTTTGAATACACTTTAAATTATCTGTAAAGAATCTTTTGGGGTTGATTTTGAATGGTTTTTAATAGATTTTAAGCTAAAGTATTTAATTTATCACAATTGTAGTGGTTTTTTTTAATTAATATTTTTTTAAGTAATAATTTTTTGGTTTTAAATAATTGATTATTAGTTATTTGATTTTTATTTGATGTGTTTTTGTAATATCACTACAACGTTGTTGATGTGTTTTTGTAGTAGTTTTTAATTATCAATGTAGAAATTTAAGCCTTACTATTGCATTAAATAACTAATTAATTAACCAAAATAATCAGAAAAATGAAATTATTAAAAACATTTATTTTTTGTATTTCGTCAATCTTATTCTCAGTTTATGGGCATGCACAGGAAGCTTCCATAAGCGGAAAAATAATTGATGAAAAAGGTTTGCCAATTCCAGGGGCAACCATTGTATTAAAGGGGACATCGTCATCAGTTGCGACAGACTTTGATGGTAAGTTTCAAATTAAGGCTCCAAAAGATGGAATTTTGACAATCAGTTTTATAGGGTATAAAACGGTTCAGGAGTCTATTGGTGGGCGTACAGATTTTCAAGTAAAAATGTATTCTGCAACACAAGACTTAAATGAGGTTGTAGTTGTAGGGTATGGTACCCAAAAAAGATCTAATGTAACGGGTTCCATATCTAGTCTTAAAGCGAAAGCTTTGACAGATAACCCAAACACAGGTATTGGACAAGTTTTACAAGGAAGGGTTTCGGGGGTTACTGTTATTGCTAATTCTGGAGAACCTGGTGCGGCATCAACAATTAGAGTTAGGGGAATAACTACTTTTAATAGTGACAAAGGAGGGAATAATCCTCTTTGGGTTGTTGATGGTGTTATTGTTGATAATGGAGGTATTGGTTCAATCAATCAATCGGATATTGAATCTCTTGAGGTTCTTAAAGATGCAGCTTCATTGGCAATTTATGGTTCTCGTTCTGCTTCAGGTGTTGTTTTAATCACAACGAAGAAAGGGAAACAGGGCAAAATTAATGTATCTTATACTGGTTTTGCTGGTGCTTTTTCTCCAGCAAAAAAATTAGACTTATTGAATGCAACTCAGTATGCAACAATTATGAATGAGAAATCTGTTGCAGGTGGAGGAGGTTTAATCTACCAAAACCCAGCTGCTTTGGGAACAGGAACGGATTGGCAATCTACTATTTTCAATAAAGGTTCTGTGCGTACTTCTCATGAGATCAGTTTTAGTGGAGGAAATGAAGTTTCAAGCTTTTATAGTTCTATTGGTTATCAAGATCAAGAGGGAATTGTTGCAACGGATATTTCAAATTACAAAAAATTGAATATGCGCTTGAACTCTACTCATAAAATATCAAAAATCTTTACAATTGGAGAATCTGTTGGTTATGCTCATGATAAATCTCAAGGAATTGGTAATACGAATAGTGAGTTTGGAGGGCCATTGAGTTCTGCTATCAATTTAGATCCAACAACTCCAGCAGTAGTTACAGATCCAGCAGTAGCTAATACTTCACCATATAGTACTAATCCTGTAGTAAGAGATGCCAATGGTAATCCTTATGGAATTTCAAGTGTAGTTGGGCAAGAAATAACGAATCCTTTAGCTTACATCCAAACTAGATTGGGGAATTATAAATGGTCTGATAATTTGCTTGGGAATGCCTATGTGCAAATTAAGCCTATTAATGATTTGGTGTTTAAAGCTTCATTTGGTGGTAAATTGTCTACTTGGGGAGAAGAAACTTTTACTCCAAAAGCGTTCTTGAATTCTAATAATAACGTAACAGAGAATAGTTTATACCGTACAAACAATAGAAGTTTTGGTTGGAATGTAGAAAATACTCTTACCTATACAAAACAGTTGAATGACCATAACTTTGTTGTATTATTAGGACAAGGTGTATATGAAGATAATAATACCATAGGTACTACAGTAACTTATCAAGGATTGCCGGTAAACAATTTTCAAGATGCATCTTTTAACTGGGATATTCCAGCAAGTAAAAAAACTGGATCGGCCTATTCAAATGATCCTCACCGTGTAGTATCATATTTTGCTCGTATGAATTATAATTATAAAGAAAAATATTTACTTACAGGAGTAATTCGTCGTGACGGCTCTACTAATTTTGGGGGAAACAACAAGTATGGTAATTTTCCTTCTGTATCAGGAGGTTGGGTAGTGTCTAAAGAAGAATTTTGGAAAGACAATTCAATTGTTAATAACTTGAAACTACGTGCAAACTATGGGATAAATGGTAGTGATGCTATTGAATCAAATAGATATGATTCTAATATTATTGGAGGTAGTAATTATAATATAGGTAATCCAGGTAGTATTGTTTCTGGTTATGGTCCAGATTCACCAGCAAATCCTGACTTGAAATGGGAGTCGACAGCGTCTGCTGATATAGGATTTGATGCTACAATGTTTAATGATTTTAATTTGAGTTTAAGTCTTTATAATAAAAAGACTTCGGATATATTGCAAGTAGTTGAGATTCCAGGATACGTAGGAGCAATAAAAAACCCTGTTGGGAATGTTGCTGATATGGTAAACAAAGGGATTGAATTAGAATTGGGATACCATCATAAATTTGGAGAATTTAATTTTTCTGCAAATGGGAACGTGTCCTATCTTGAAAATGAAGTCACTTTCCTAGGTAATGGAAAAGCTTTTATATCAAATGGAACTGCTACTTTTCAATCAATGGGTGATATTACAAGAACTGCTGTTGGACAAGCTTACAATTCATTCTACGGGTATCAAACAGCAGGTATTTTCCAGACACAGGAAGAAGTAAATGCATATACAGGTTCAGCTGGAACTCCAATTCAACCAGGAGCTAAACCAGGGGATTTCCGTTGGGTAGATAATAATCATGATGGTAAAATAAATGATGATGATAAAACTTTTCTTGGAAATTCTTTGCCAGCTTATAATTATGGTTTAACACTTAATCTGGATTATAAAGGGTTTGATTTTCAAGTGTTTTTTCAAGGAGCTTCGAAGTATAAGATTTTCCAAGGACTACGTCGTTTAGATGTAGGAAATGCAAATTATCAAACAGATGCTTTAGGACGTTGGACAGGAGAAGGAACATCTAATGATTATCCTCGATTAACTATCAGTGATACTAATGGGAATTTTGAAAAATCCTCTGATTTCTATTTAGAAAATGGTGATTATGTACGTCTAAAATTAATGACTTTAGGATATTCATTGCCACAAAATGCGATTAGTAAAATTGGAGCTACAAAAATAAGAATGTATGTTACGGGTCAAAACTTATTGACTTTTACGAAATACACAGGATATGACCCAGAAATTGGTGGTGATATTTCTGGTGTTGACAAAGGACTTTATCCTCAAGCTAAAGGTTTCATCTTTGGTGCTAATTTACAGTTTTAATAAAAAATATAATTATGAAAATAAATAGAAATAAGTATATATTAATTGCTACTGCAATTGTACTTACAATGGTTTCCTGTTCTGATGACTTTTTGAATGTAGATAAATCAGGGAGTGTATCTGTAGACGATTACTATAAAACTCCAGAGGATGCTTATGCAGCCCTTGTTAGCGCGTATGATCCTATCAGAAAAAATTCTGGAGGTTTTGAAAATTATATAACGATGTTGAATGCTGGTTCTGATGATCATTATGCAGGAGGTGGATCAGCTACAGATGGTGCAGGAATACAAGCTTTCTCTAAATATACTTTGGATGCAAATACTATTCCTGGTAGTTTTTGGAGTGTTCCATACCAAGGCGTTTTTAATGTCAATATCTTGCTAGTAAAATTACCAAGTATTCCTATGGATGAAGCTGTAAAATCAAGATATAATTCGGAATTGAAAGGATTACGTGCGTACTATTATTTTGATTTGGTGAGAATGTTTGGAAACGTACCGTTGATATTAACTCCTCTTACTACTTCAGAGATTTATTCAGTTGTTCAAGCTCCACCATCAGATGTTTATGCTCAAATTGAGAAAGATTTGACTGAAGCTATTCCACATTTACCAATAACAATTCCTGCTGCAGAGGCTGGTCGTTTGTCAAAAGGTGCTGCCACAGCTTTATTAGGCAAAGTATTATTGTATGAGAAAAAATATACTGAAGCTGCTGCCCAGTTAGCATTAGTTAACGGACCTACACCAGGTGCTACTAGTCCATATGGCTATAAATTATTAGCAAAATTCAGTGACTTATGGGTTGTAAGTAATAAATACAATACTGAGTCTATCCTAGAAATTTCACACACAAGTGAAGGAAATTCGGACTGGGGATTTTGGGGATCTGGAAGAGATGAAGGAAATACTGTGAATGTAATGGTAGGGCCTAGAGGATATAACAGAATGACAGGAGCACCAGATTTACCTTCTGGATGGAGTTTTAATCCAGTTACGGTCGATTTGTATAATCTTATTAAAACAGACCCTCGTTTTAACGCTACTGTTTTTGATGTACTACCTTATGAAGCTGAAGCTCAGGCGCAAGATCCTCCAACTCATGCTTACATTGCAGGATATCAGGATACAGGTTATTTTCTAAATAAATTTTTACCAAGACAGTCAGATGTAACAACAGGTACTGGAGCTCAGCCTTTAAATTACAAACAAGACACTTATGCAATTCGTTTGGCTGATACTTACTTGATGGAGGCAGAAGCTTTAGGAGGAACTGGAGCTAGAGCTCAAGCACTTTTAGATGCAGTAAGAACTAGAGTAGGATTGCCGTCTGTGCCTGTTTCACAAGCAGCAATTATGAATGAAAGAAGATTGGAATTAGCAGGTGAGGGTCACCGTTGGTATGATTTGGTTAGAACAGGTAAAGCTGCTTCAGTACTTGCTAGTAGAGGATTTATCGCTGGAAAAAATGAAATTTTCCCAATTCCTTTTGGTGAATTAAAAAATACAAAATTGGTTCAAAATCCTAATTATTAATATTTTAAAAAAAACATATTATGAATATAAAAATAGTTTTAAATAGATGTATTTATTTAATGTTGGCTATTATAACATTAAGTTCATTAGGAAGTTGTCAATCTGAAGATATCGTAGATAATGGATTGTCGGATGAAAATGTAGATCCTGCATTTACAATACAACCTGTAGAGGGTTCAGCTAATAGATTTACATTGGTTGCTCAAACAAAAGACGCATTGGGTTCAAAATGGGATTTAGGTGATGGTGCAGGAATGTATATTGGTAAAATGACTGAAAGCATTTTTCTTCCTGATGTGGGTACTTATGTCATTACTCATGGTGCTATTGGAAGAGGGGGTATCGTTAATACTACTACTCAAAATATTGTTATAGCTACACCAGATCCAGTGGCTGGAAATCTTCTTAAAGGAGGTAAACTAGCAGACGCAGCAGATTGGGAACAATGGACAATAGCAAATCCTGCTTCGAATGCCAGTCTCGTTTTTGCAAATGGATATGCTCTCTTAACTGCAAGTGGATGGGCCGGACAAGGAATGTATCAAGCTGTTAATGTTGTAGCAGGTAAAAAATACGTGATTGATATGGTTACTTCATCTACAACAGGCTGTAGTAATACTTGGTTTGAAGTGTATTGTGGCTACTCAGTTCCAGTACCAGGGACAGACTATTCCGAAGGTGGGAAATTGAGAGCCTTAAGTACATGGGATGGCTGTGCAACTGCCCCTTTTTCTGGTAAGATTTCAGTTGTTGGCTGTAAACCAGAAAATAATTTAGGAATATTCACAGCTACAAAAACAGGAGTTGCCTATTTAGTAATCCGAGGTGGAGGAGAAGACATGAAGGCTGGTATCAAAATTCAAAATATAGAAATGAGACCATCATTGTAAATGATTTTTCTCATGAAAAATAAGTTAAGCTTAAGTTAGGTTTGAGTTGGTAGAATGGCCCATTCTCTATTGATTATGGGCCATTTTTAAAAAAATGACACAATAAGTTTGTATTTAAAAAAACATAAATGAAAAAATATCTCTCCAGAATTAATTTATTGATTGTACTGAATTACTTTTTTTTAATTTCCTGTAGTGGGTCAAATTCAGAAGAGCCTGTCGTAAATCAAGCACCTACAAATCTAAAAGTTTCTTCTGAAATAGTTGGGACAAATGCTCAAAATCCAAATGGAGACGGAAGTGGTATCGTAAATTTTAAATTATCGGCAACAAATGCAACATCATATAAAATAGTCCTTGGTAATGGAGAGACAAAAGAATTGACAAATGGAAGCTTTTCATACACCTATACTACATCGGGTTCTAATACTTATGTGATATATGTGTCTGCTTATAATGCGGGTCAATTTGTTAGCAAAACACTCTCAATTACTGTTTTGGTTCAGCCAAAATTAATATGGTCTGATGAATTTAATACAAATGGTGCCCCAGATGCTTCCAAATGGACTTTCCAAATTTGGGATCCGGGTTATGTTAACAACGAACTACAATCTTATACCAATCGCCCAGAAAACACAGTAGTTGAAGGTGGTGTTTTGAAAATAAAAGCGATCAGGGAAAAATATGGAAAAGGAGACTTCACTTCTGGTAGATTAGAATCCAATGGAAAATTTGAGTTTACTTATGGCAAAATAGTAATCAGGGCAAAAGTGCCTACTGGAGTTGGGACATGGCCTGCAGTATGGATGCTGGGTAGTAATATTGGTACTGTTGGATGGCCTGCATGTGGCGAAGTAGATATTTTAGAATCTGTTGGAAAAGAGTTGAATGTTAATCATTCATCATTGCATTCTCCTGGACGTTCAGGAAGTACTCCAGATACAGGAACTATAAACGTGCCTAATGACAATACTGAATTTCATATTTATACAGCAGATTGGACAGCAAGTTATATAAAGTTTTATGTGGATGACAAATTGTATTACAGTTTTGTAAATAACTCCACTTTCCCTTTCAATAAGAAGTTTTACTTGATTATCAATTTTGCAATGGGTGGTAATTGGGGAGGCCCCGTAGATCCAAATTTTACTTCCTCAACTTTGGAGGTGGATTATATTAGAGTATATAATTAAAATGTTTTGGTTAAGTTAAGTAGTTTGAGTTTGGTCTTCATTAGCGGCTTCTATTTTTATCAAGTTGGATAGAAGCTCTAATGAAGAATTAACTGGTATTTTGACTTATAGAAACCAATAAAAAAGAAAAAATGAATCTTTTCAAAAAAACAGCAATTTCAATCATTTTTATTCTGATGGGTATTTTGTCCAAGGCCCAAACCTTAAAAGTGATGACTTACAATATCCGACTAGATATCGAATCGGATGGGGAAAACGACTGGACACACAGAAAAGATTTTTTTAATGCACAGATTCAATTTTACGCTCCCGATTTTTTTGGGGTTCAAGAAGCAAAACCCAATCAAGTATTGGATATTGCAACTGCACTTCCTCAATACAATTATGTAGGGATTGGAAGAGACGGAATAGGAAAAGGAGAGTCATCGAATATTTTCTATGCCAAAGAAAAATTTAAGGTAATGGAATCAAATACCTTTTGGTTGTCAACAACACCCGAAACTGTTTCAAAAGGCTGGGATGCTGCCTACAACAGAGTTTGTACTTATGCACTTTTGAAGAATAAGCAAAATAATAAGTTGATTTGGGTTTTTAATACCCATTTGGATCATTTAGGTGAAGAGGCAAGAACAAAAGGATTGGAGCTGATACTTTCAAGAATAGAAAAATTAAATAGCAGTAAATATTCAGTTATTTTGATGGGTGATTTTAATTCAGAACCTGAAACCGACCGGATAATTGCATTAAAAAATAAAATGAATGACGCCAGAACAATTTCGAAAGAAAAACCTTTTGGTCCTTATGGAACTTTTAACAATTTTAAATATAATGAGGCATCAACACATTTGATCGATTACATTTTTTTATCAAAAGGCAACTCCATTACAGTTAATAAATATGCTGTTTTATCAGATGCCAAAGATTTGAAATACCCATCGGATCATTTCCCTGTTTTTATCGAAATTAATTACAAATAAATAATGAAAAAAATACATCAATTAGCAAAGCTATTTTTCTTAATCGCTTTTTCATCCATACACATCAGTTGTTCATCCTCCAATGAGGGAGGGGATTCACCAACTCCAACTCCAACTCCAACACCTCCCGTTGTAAAAAATGAAGTTGATTTTTGGTTAACAAAAGGAGATCAAAAAGCGCTTTTAAAAAAACAAACGGGCATTTTGGCTTTTGGAAATGGAGTGAATATTTATCCAAACATAGAAGTTGATGAAACTCAAACTTATCAAACCGTTGATGGTTTTGGATTTACATTGACTGGTGGAAGTGCACAAGTAATCAATCAATTGACCACCCAAAAAAAGAAAGACTTATTACAAGAATTGTTTGGTTCTGGAGATACTTCAGTTGGGTTGAGTTACCTGAGAATTAGTATTGGAGCTTCTGATTTGAACGCTATTCCATTTACTTATAATGATATGCCTACAGGACAAACAGACATTAACTTAACCAACTTTAGCTTGACTCCTGATATGGGTGATGTTATTCCATTATTGAAAGAAATTTTGGCAATTAATCCTAAGATCAAGATAATGGGTTCTCCTTGGTCTGCGCCAGTTTGGATGAAAGATAATGATAATTTTATGGGAGGAAGTTTGCAACCTCAGTATTATGAGGCTTATGCACAATATTTTGTAAAATATATTCAAAAAATGAAAGCTGAAGGAATTGTAATCGATGCAATTACTCCTCAAAACGAACCTTTGCACGGGGGTAATAATCCGAGTATGGTGATGACTGCATTGCAACAAGCTGATTTTATAAAAAATAATTTAGGGCCTGCATTTAAAACGGCTAATATTACTACAAAAATCATTACTTACGATCATAATTGTGATAATCCCCAATATCCAATTACTATCCTAAAAGATGCTGCAGCTTACCCTTTTGTAACTGGTTCTGCTTTTCATTTGTATGGTGGAGATATTAGTGCGCTTTCTACAGTTCATAATGTTTATCCTGATAAAGATGTTTATTTTACGGAACAGTATACTTCATCTACTGGGGCATTTGATGGTGATTTAAGATGGCAATTTAAAAATGTAATCATTGGTTCAATGCGTAATTGGAGTAAAAATGCTTTGCAATGGAATCTTGCCAATGATGGTTCTTTTGGACCACATACTGATGGAGGATGCACAACTTGTAAAGGAGCGATAACGGTAAGCAGCACGGAATCAGTGGTCCGAAATGTTGGTTATTATGTAGCGGCGCATGCATCCAAATTTATTCCGGCAGGTTCAATTAGAATTTCAAGTAATATAAGTGGTAGTCTACATAATGTAGCTTTCAAAACTCCGGCAGGAAAAAAAGTTTTGTTAGTTGTAAATGATAGTGATACTGCTGCATTATTCAATATTAAATATAAAGGAAAATGGATTACTACCTCTTTAGATGCTGGAGCAGTAGGAACCTATACTTGGTAATGTTACAACCAAAAAAAGAAGAAACCACCATACTATAGATTATGAAAAAAATAACCACCACAGCATTAGTACTCGCCAGCTTTTTTGTTTTTGGACAACAAAAGAATAAATCACAAGCACATCCTTTTTCAACGAAAGGAAAAACAGTTGCGGTGTACACGACTGCTGAAAGTACTAATTTGAGATTGTCGAAAACAGATAATCTTACATTTTCAGAACTGTTACAACCAAACGAAAGACAGATTTGTGTTTTTGTTAATCCAGATAAAACTTTTCAGTCTTTTCTAGGAATTGGAGGAGCAATAACAGACGCCAGTGCCGAAGTTTTTGCAAAATTGTCCAATGAAAAACAGCAAGAATTATTGGATGCTTATTATAACAAAGAAAAAGGAATTGGATATACTTTGATGCGTACCACAATTCACAGTTCCGATTTTAGTTCGGCGAGTTATACGTATATAGATGAAGGTGATAAGGCATTGAAAACCTTTACTATTGAACATGATAGACAATTTAAAATCCCTTTGATAAAGAAAGCGACAGCAACAGCGGGTGGAAAAATTACACTTTTTGCCAGTCCATGGAGTCCTCCATCTTTTATGAAAAGTAATAAAGACATGTTGAAAGGCGGAACATTATTACCTGAGTTTTTTCAACCTTGGGCAACTTATTATACCAAGTTTGTAAAAGCATATGAGAAAGAAGGAATTCCAATTTGGGGAATCAGTGTGGAGAACGAACCAATGGCAGTACAAACCTGGGAATCTTGTGTATATACTGCTGAAGCAGAAAGAGATTTCTTGAAAAATTATCTTGGACCAACTATGAAAAAAGAAGGGTTGGGAGATAAAAAAATTATTGTTTGGGATCACAATCGTGATTTGATGGTACAAAGAGCCAATGTTATTTTCTCTGATCCTGAAGCTTCTAAATATGCTTGGGGAATGGGATTCCATTGGTATGAAACTTGGGCTGGTGGAGATCCGATGTTTGATAATGTAGCTAGAGTTCATGAGGCATACCCTGATAAAAATTTAATGTTTACTGAAGGTTGCGTAGAGAAGTTTGAGGCCAAAAATTATCAATTGTGGACTAATGGTGAGCGTTATGGAACTTCTATGATTCATGATTTTAATAACGGAACTGTGGGGTGGACGGATTGGAATATTCTTTTGGATGAAAATGGAGGGCCTAATCATGTGGGGAATTTTTGTCTTGCACCGATTCATGCTGATACCAAAACGGGAGAGTTAATTTATACTCCTTCGTATTATTATATAGGACATTTTTCAAAATTTATTCGTCCCGAAGCTAAAAGAGTTAGCACTGCTGTAAGTAGAAGCAGCTTGTTGAGCACTTCTTTTTTGAATAAAGATGGGAAAATGGTAACTGTTGTTATGAACCAAAGTGATGCTACGGTAATATATAATTTGTGTGTAGGAACTCAAGCTACCGAGATTACTATTTTACCCAATGCAATTCAGACTTTGGTGTATTAAGTTATTAGATTAATCTTTTGTCAATTTAAGTATAAAACTAATTACAAAGTACAACCTAAAAGGTCAATAAAACCTTTTAGGATCGCTCCTTAAAATGATTTTCATTAACACTAATTATTTTTATTATTGGATTAACTGATGTCTGGTGAAAAAGTGATTTTTTTTTGATATAAATTCTGGTGTATAATCTCTATCTAATATTAACTAACCAAAAAATCATGAAGAACAATAAACCAAAAAACATAAGAACCAAAAAACTTAAACTTCAACAAAGTATTATTAGCATGATGCTCTTATTTCTTTGTTTGCAAGTAAACTCCCAGAGGTTAACTGTTTCAAATACAGGAGCCAAAATACTTAAGGACGGAAACCCTATAACCTTAAGAGGTGTAAATTTTGGGAATTGGCTTGTTTGGGAGGGATATATGATGAATATTGAACCTGGAGGTAGTGTAAGAGAAAAATCACCTACTCAAATTAGAGGATTATTTAAAGATTTATTTGGAAATGATGAAGGGAAAACGGTAAGTTTTGAAAATAATTGGAGAAATTCATATATTACAAATAGTGATTTTGCTCAAGCAAAAGCACTAGGCTATAATGTTATTAGAATCCCTTTTGCATACAATATGTTTTGGAATCAAAATACAGGAACTCTTACAAATGATGGGTTCATTTGGCTAGATAAAGCTGTAACTTGGGCCAAAAATAATAATATTCACGTAATACTTTGTTTGCATACAGCCCCAGGCTATCAAAGTACGAGCTACACTTGTGACAATCCAAACGGAGGAACACCTAATTTTTGGAACAACTGGAATAATGTTAACATAGCTGCGAGTATTTGGAATCATGTAGCTAATCACTATAAAAATTTTGTTGGTAATGAATGGATTGCGGGTTATGATTTGCTTAACGAACCTCTTTTGGACAATGGAAATGGTCAAAAAAGTAACTTAATGGCTTCTTATAAAGTAATGACTGCAAGAATTAGAGAGGTCGATTCAAATCATCTCATTTTTGCACAAGGAAATTATTATGGTAGTGATTTTTATGACATGTTGCAACGATGGGACTCTAATCTAGTATTCGAAAATCACTATTATGGACCTCAAGGTCAGTCAGATCCTAACCCTGATTTGAATTTAATAAAAGGACAAGGTGCAGCATTGAATATTCCAGTATGGACAGGAGAATTCGGAGAGAATACATTGGATTGGATTCGTGATGCTAGAATTGATTATGATGCAGCCAACGTTGGATGGGCATTTTGGGCTTGGAAAAGGCAATACACAGATCGATCTATTTACTCCTTTCCAGGTACCCCAAAATGGGATGCACTTTGTAATTATTTAAAATTTGGAAGTGCCAAACCTAGTATAGCTGATGCTGTAACGGCAACTAATGAAATTTGTAACGCATCCTTATTATCCAATTGTAGTTTGGTAAGTTCGTTACAAGACAGGCTCAGACCTATTGCACCTATTGGAAGCGTTATATCACTCCAGAATAGTGGTAAATATGTTTCATCAAACAATAGTGTAGGAGTGGTAACTGCAGATAGAACTACAGCTCAAGGTTGGGAGAAATTTACTGTTGTTAATGCGGGAGACAATAAAATTGCATTGAAAGACAGCAACGGAAAATTTTTTAATTCACAAAACGGAATTTCACCTATTACGTCCAACAGTACTGCTGTGAATGGATGGGAATCATTCGAGTGGATTAATATTGGACAACAAATAGCTTTAAAAGGATTCAATGGAAAATTTATTAGTTCAGAAGGCGGAGCTGTTTCAGGGATGAATTGTAATAGAGAAATTGTATCTGGTTGGGAATCTTTTAATTGGAATTCAGCTACTGCGAAATTTTCGATTGAAAAGAGTCAAATAAAAGATAGTGAGTTTGCTGTTTATCCAAATCCGGTTTCTGATAAATTGAATTTTAGCGTTCCAGGAGGTTTTACCAAATACACTGCTCAAATTTTTGATATTACAGGAAAACAATATTCAATGGCAAGAATCGACTCAAATGAAGCAACAAATTCATTAGATACTAATAATTTGCCTGATGGAGTTTATATTTTACGCTTGGACAATAACCTCGAAGTTAAATCTGCTATCGTAATTAAGAAAAATTGATAAAAAGATTTTAAATAATAATTTTTAGTCGTTCTCAACAATATGATGCTGCTGTTTTTTGGTTTATTAATATTTTATCATAAAGACTATAATGAACATATAAAGCGTAAAATCCTAAGTAGAGACAATAGATTTTTATTTAAAATTAGATAATATAAATGATAAACTTTTTATTATGAAAAAAAAATTTTCATTACTTATTCCTTTGCTTCTTTCTGTTTGTAGTTGCTATTCACAAGGCTTTTTGCATAGAGATGGGCAAAAAATAGTCGATGGAAACGGTAAAAATATCGTTTTGCGTGGTTTGGGTGTTGGAGGCTGGATGGTTCAGGAAGGTTACATGATTCAAACGGGTGCTTTTGCCGGACCTCAATATAAAATCAAACAAAAAATTACAGATTTAATTGGTGCAAAGGGTACCGAAGAATTCTATAAAGCATACAAAGCAAACGGAATCACAAAGAGAGATATTGACTCTCTGGCGGCATGGGGATTTAATTCCATTCGATTGCCGATGCATTATAATTTATACACACCAGCGATTGAAACCGAAAAAGACGGTCAAATTACTTGGCTTGAGGAAGGTTTTAAAATGACAGATGATTTATTAAACTGGTGTGCTGCCAATAAAATATACTTAATTCTTGACTTGCATGCTACTCCCGGAGGCCAAGGGAAAGATGCTGCAATATCCGACTATGATGATTCAAAACCATCGCTTTGGGAGAGTGCTGCAAATCAGGACAAAATGGTTGCGCTTTGGGAAAAATTAGCGCAACGCTATAAAGACAGTCCATGGATTGGAGGGTATGATATTATCAATGAACCCAATTGGAATTTCGCGGGAACGAATCAGAATGGTTGCGATGAAACTTTAAATGCTCCTTTAAAAGCCTTGCAGGTCAGACTTACAAAAGCAATACGAGCAATTGATTCTCATCACATGATTATCATTGAAGGGAATTGTTGGGGTAATAATTACAATGGGATGTTCCCGCTTTGGGATGAGAATATGGCTATGAGTTTTCATAAATACTGGAATCAAAATGACACGGCATCCATCCAAACGATGTTGAATTACAGAACTCAAAATAATGTGCCGATTTGGTTAGGTGAAAGTGGTGAGAACTCTAATGTGTGGTTTGAGGAAGCCATCTCATTGATGGAATCCAATAATATTGGTTGGGCTTTTTGGCCAATGAAAAAAATTGAAAATTTAGCTGGTGTTACTTCGGTAACAAAAGCACCGAACTACGATAAATTATTGGATTATTGGAAAAATGGAGGGGAAAAACCCAATTCTGATTTTGCCAAAAAAGTATTGTTGCAAACAGCCGAGAACTATAAAATGGAGCACCTGACCATCAGATACGATGTGATTGATGCAATGTTCAGACAAGTGCAGACCAACGATACCAAAAAGTATAAAAATCATGTGGCTCCAGGAAAAGTGTTTGCAACCGAATTTGATTTGGGACAAAACGGTTTTGCTTACTCCGATAAGGACGTGGCAAATTATGATGGAACTAAATTTACCCAATGGAATAAAGGAGGCAAAATGAGAAATGATGGTGTTGATATTGTGGCCTGTACGGATAAAATAACCAACGGTTTTCAGGTTTCCTTTATTGAAGAGGGAGAATGGTTACAATTTACAATCGATGCAAAAAAACAAAGTGCTTTTGATGTTGGAGTTCGATATTCGAGCGAAAAAGCTGGAGGGAAATTGTATCTGGAACAAGATGGAAAGAAAATTTCGGAAATAACGGAACTTCCTGTTACTGGAGGTGAAACAGTTTGGAAAACAATTGTGCTAAAAAATGTAGCTTTTAAACAAGGAATGAATAAAATTCGTGTTCATTTTGAAGAAGGAAATTTTAACCTTAATTTTTTAGAGTTTAAAATAGCTAAATAAAATTTAAAAAATGAAAAAATCAATAACACTGGCATTTCTATTCGCATCGTTTTTTGTCTTTTCGCAGCAAACGGTAGACCAGAAAGTGGAAGGTTTGTTAAAGCAAATGACACTCGAAGAGAAAATAGGGCAGCTCAACCAATATACAGGAGACAATACTGCTACGGGACCAATTACCATTAATACGAATAAACAAAGCGAAATTAAGAAAGGGTTAATTGGTTCGATGCTGAATATTATGGGTACAAAATACACACGTCAGTACCAAGATTTGGCAATGCAATCCCGATTAAAAATTCCGTTGTTATTTGGACTGGATGTGATTCATGGCTACAAAACTACTTTCCCGATTCCGTTGGCTGAAGCTGCGAGTTGGGATTTGACGGCGATAGAACTTGCGGCTAGAGTAGCTGCGACTGAAGCGGCTGCCTCAGGAATTCACTGGACATTTGCACCGATGGTTGATATTTCCCGTGATCCGCGCTGGGGTAGAGTGATGGAAGGAGCTGGGGAAGATACCTATTTGGGTTCCAAAATTGCTTATGCCAGAGTGAAAGGATTTCAAGGAAACTTAGGAGATGTGAATTCGGTTATGGCTTGTGTTAAACATTTTGCAGCTTATGGAGCTGCCGTTGGAGGACGCGATTACAACTCGGTTGATATGAGTAACAGAATGCTTTGGGAGACTTATTTGCCTCCTTTCAAAGCAGCTTTGGATGCAGGTGCTGCCACTTTCATGAATTCATTCAACGATCTTAACGGAATACCGGCGAGTGCCAATAATTATTTGCTAAGAGATATCTTGAAAGGAAAATGGAATTTTCAAGGTTTTGTAGTTTCCGATTGGGGTTCGATAGGAGAAATGGTGAATCACGGTTATGTAAAAGACAACAAAGAAGCCGCTCTTGCATCGATAACTGCAGGGAGTGATATGGATATGGAGAGCAATGCATATCGTTATAATCTGGAGCAATTGGTAAAAGAAAATAAAGTTCCTGTTGCCTTGATAGATGATGCAGTAAAAAGAATTTTGCGCAAGAAATTTGAGTTGGGACTTTTTGATGATCCTTATAAATTTTGCAACCCGGAAAGAGAACAAAAAGAAATGAACAATCCTGAACATACAAAAGCTGCAAGAGAAATGGCAGCGAAAAGTATTGTTCTTTTGAAAAATGAAAGAGATGTTTTGCCACTTTCTAAAGGCTTAAAAACGATTGCTTTTATTGGACCAATGGTAAAACCAAAAAGAGATAATCATGGATTTTGGTCAATTGATTTAAAAGATGTCGATTCAACTTATATCGTTTCCCAATGGGAAGGATTGGAAAATAAAGTAGGGAAAAGAACCAAAATTTTGTATGCCAAAGGATGTGGCGTGGAAGACAAAAGCAAGGAAGGTTTTGCAGATGCTTTGAAGGTTGCAAGCCAAGCTGAGGTTATCATTTTGAGTATTGGAGAAAACTTCAATAAAAGCGGAGAGGCGAAGAGTAAAAGTAACTTACACTTGCCTGGAGTTCAAGAAGAATTAATCAAAGAACTTCAAAAAACTGGGAAGCCTATCGTTATTTTGATTAATGCAGGAAGACCTCTTGTGATTGACTGGATTGCTGATAATATGCCAACTATTGTCTATACTTGGTGGTTGGGTTCAGAAGCTGGAAATGCTATTGCCGATGTGCTTTTTGGGGATTACAATCCGTCTGGAAAATTACCAATGTCATTCCCGAGAACTGAAGGACAAATTCCAATTTATTACAATCATTTTAGTACCGGAAGACCTTCTGTCAATGAAGATAAAAATTATAAATCAGCTTACATCGATTTGCCAACAACTCCAAAATTTCCATTTGGGTACGGATTAAGTTATACCACTTTTGAATACTCGGATTTGAAATTGTCTCAAAAAGCAATGAAAAATAATGAGACGATTACGGTTTCGGTAAACATAAAAAATACGGGAAGTGTAAAAGGAGAAGAAGTGGTTCAATTGTATTTGAGAGATAAAGTGGGTTCGGTGGTGCGTCCTATAATTGAGTTGAAAGATTTTCAAAAAATCACATTGAATCGCGGGGAAACCAAAACAATTCAGTTTACGATCGACAATCAAAAAATATCATTTTATAACAATGCATTAGAATTTGGTTCAGAGCCCGGTGATTTTGATTTGATGATTGGTTCGTCATCAGCGGATATCCGTTTGAGAGACAGTTTTGAATTGGTGAATTAAAAAATAAAAAAAATAAATGAAATATATTATAGTGTTTCTTTTAATACCCTTTCTGATTTTAGCGCAGGCAAAAAAAGATACTATCAGAGTATTTTATTTGGGCGGTCAGTCGAATATGCAAGGCTGTGGGTATGTAAAGGAGCTTCCGGATTCGTTAAATAAAAAAAGTAAAAAGGTTTTTATTTATCAAGGAAACCCTGTTGGGGATAATGATAAAAGCGGAGGATTAGGAAAGTGGGATGTGCTTCAGCCCGGAAACGGAACTGGTTTTGCATCAGATGGAAAGAGCAATACACTTTCAGATCGATTTGGTGTTGAACTTTCATTTGCCAAAAAACTAGAAGAATTATATCCAAAACAAAAACTCGCCATTATAAAATACGCCAGAAATGGATCTTCAATTGATAGTAGTGGAACAGCTTATTTTGGTGCTTGGGAACCTGATTTCAAAGGAGGAAAAGGGATCAATCAATACGATTATTTTCTAAAAACAGTCAATAATGCAATGGCTGTGCAAGACATAAACGGTGATGGAGTTGAAGATGTTTTGATTCCAAGTGGTATTATTTGGATGCAAGGAGAAAGCGATTCGGATAAAACAGAACAAGTTGCCAACCAATATTATGCGAATTTAAAAAGGTTGATGGAACTCATGCGAGCGACTTTTAGAAATAATGATTTGCCTATTGCTATTGGTAAAATATCTGATTCTGGTGATGATGTTGATGGAAAAATTTGGCCTTTTGGCGAATTAGTACAATATGGACAAGAAAAATTTGCTGCAACCGAACCCAATGTAAGCATTGTAAGAACTACAAGCACTTATAAATATACAGACAAATACCATTATAAAAGCGATGGGTATATTGATTTAGGACAAGAATTTGCAAAAGCAGTTTTTCTTCTGAATAATAAGAATAGAAATAGGACAAAAGATGAATCTTTGAATTGAAAGAGTGTCAAAGACATAATTAATTATTTTTTACAATAATATATTTAGAATTTGCTTTCCTATAAATCCGTTTGAGAGACAGTTTTGAATTAGTAAAATAGCGCGACTTTCTTAAACACAAAAGCGATACGATTCGGAAGAATTGTATCGCTTTTTTTGTAAAATTACGATTGGCGTTTATAAAAAGTTCGATATTTTTTTCTCTTTAAGGGCAATGCTTATTTTTGCAGTAGGTAGTTTTCTAAATGATTTGGGTAATTTTCAAGGTCTTTAGCCATATCGCCAAATCTATAAATGTCAAAGCAGTTGTAACTATCTATAATTTCGTAGCCAGAAAAGCGATAGTTACTAGTAATGTGCAAGAAAATATCTGTTAAACCTTTGCCTGCAAATAATTTTTGATTAGGATTATCAAATGCTTCGGCTGGTGCGTTCCAAGTGGCACAAATCATAAATTTTCTACCTTGCATTAGTCCACCTGTTCCGTATTGTTTTGTTGGGTTTTCATTCGTTCTTCCGTCTCCGGTTAATAACGATTTACTAGCAAATGCACTGTTGAACACTTCGTCTACATATTTTTTGTAAATCCACGGTGCGCCAAACCAATTTACAGGTGTTTGTAAAATTACAATATCTGCCTGTAAGTGCTTTTCTACTTCTTCTTCTGGATTGTAGCCTTCTTCAACTTTTGTTTCTAAAACTTCAAAATTTTTAGATTCAAAAAAGTCTTTAGCTTTTTGTATGAATGAATTATTTAATGTTCCTTCTGACCAATTTGGATAAGTTAAATGTGTATTGATTAGCAATACTTTTTTTGATTCTGCCATTTTAAATTTATTTTAAATTATGGGACAAAATTAAACCTTGATGAAATGATGGCAGGAAACAAACAACTACAGAAAAAGAAACAAATTACTGATTACAAAAAAACGCCTCTTTTGAAGGCGTTCTGATAGTTTGTCTGGATATTAATTTTAATCAAAATTTAAAGAAGAAGATAATTCCCTATAGGCATTTACCTCATCCTGCAATTCTTTTATTTTTCTTTCTGTTTCTGCTATGGCATCTGCTCCGGCAATCCAGCGTTTTGGAGGTATAGTTTCATTTGCAATGGTAAGCAAACCCGCTGCTAATTTTGAAGGGTCGCCACCTTGAGTACCGCTCATAGCCTGCCACCCTGGACGAAGTATAGCAATGCGCTCTGCATAATCTGCAACTTGTAGTTCATTCCAAATGGTTGAAGATGGTTCTAATAAATTGGTTCTGAAAAATCCAGGATTTACAATGGTGGTATTGATTCCAAATTGTGAAACTTCCAATTGCAATGATTCCATCCAACCTTCTAATGCAAACTTAGAACCTGCATAAGCTGTGCAAAGTTCGTAACCAACCAGTCCGGCAGTAGATGAAATCGTGATGATATGTCCAGACTTATTTTTTCTAAAAATAGGCAAAACGGCTCTGGTAACATTCATCGGACCAAATGCATTGACTGCAAATTGACGCTCCATTTGGGTCTGGCTCAATTCTTCAAAATATCCTGCATAAAAACTTCCTGCATTGTTTACCAACACATCGATGGTTCCAAATTTTTCTATTGCAGCAACAATACCTTTGTTTATTTCTTCCGGATTGGTAACATCCATTTGTACTACCAATAAGTTATCAGTAGACTCTCCAAGTGCTTTTGCTACCTTATCGGCATTTCTACCCGTTGCAATTACTTTGTTGCCTGCAGCAAGAACAGCTTTCGTAATTTCTAATCCTATTCCGCTGCTTGCTCCGGTTATTAACCAAACTTTATTATTTGTCATTGTCTTATTTTATTAAATTAATAGAAAGCTATTGTACTCAAATTATTGGCAGAAAGTCATTTGCATAGCGTTCATTCTTCCACCATATACTTTTAATTTAGCAAATTCTGTTTCCAATTCCTGAAATTCTGATGCAGATAATTGAAGATCATAAGCCCCTAAATTTTCATTCAAATGAGGAATATTTCTGGTTCCAGTGATAGAAACGATGAAAGGTTTTTTTGCCATTAACCAAGCCAATGCAATTTGTGATGCGGTTGCATTTTTATTTGATGCAAAACGGTTCAGCAGATTTACAATCGGCATATTGGCAGCTAAATTTTCCGGAGTAAATCTTTCGAAGGCAGAGCGTAAATCCAGTTTACTGTCAAAAGGAGTTTGTGCATTTAGTTTCCCTGTCAAATATCCCATTCCGAGCGGTCCCCAAGGCACAAAACCAATTCCCAATTCTTCGCATAAATCCAAAACGCCATTTTTTTCTACGCTTCTTTCCATAAAAGAATATTCTGTCTGGATAGCGGAAACGGGCTGTACGGAATGTGCTTTGCGGATAGTGGTCGTATTGGCTTCTGATAAACCTAAATGCAACACTTTTCCTTGCTGTATCAAATCTTTTACTGCACCTGCCACATCTTCAATCGGAACATTTGGGTCAACTCGGTGTTGGTACAAAAGGTCAATGTGGTCGGTTTGAAGACGCTTCAAAGATTCTTCAACCACTTTTTTAATATGTTCGGGTCTGCTGTTTAAAGTGATATTGGGCGCGCCAATTTCAAACCCAAATTTGGTAGCAATCACTACTTTATCTCTGAATGGTTTTAATGCTTCGCCCACCAATTTCTCATTGGTATAAGGACCGTAAACTTCTGCAGTATCAAAAAATGTAACGCCACTTTCATACGCTTTTCGGATAGTTTTGATGCCTTCTTCAATTTTTGCAGGCGCACCATAATTTGCACTGATGCTCATACAACCCGCTCCCAATGCAGAAACTTTTAACTTTCCAAGATTCCTTGTCGTCATTTTATTTTCTTTATCGTTGTTGATTTCATTACTTGCTAAATCTTTTGTCGATGCAGACATCAGACTAGGTGTAAGCATCAATCCTGCTCCTGCGATTACGCTTTGCTGAAGAAATTTTCTACGGAAATTTTCGCCGTTGTTTGTGTTTTTATTGTCTTCCATCTTGTAATATTTAAATTTATACAAAGGTATTTTCTGAAAAATAGACCCACGGAAACAGACTACTACAAAAAAAGAAACAAATTACTGATTACAAAAAAACGCCTTGATAAAAGACGTTTCGATTGTATTAATTTTTACCGATTACTTGTAATCGGTATTCTTTTGGTGTGAGATTAACTTGTTTTTTGAAGAATTTTGAAAAGTAATTTGGATACTCAAAACCTAATTCATAAGCTACTTCTGAGGTATTTAGTTTTTTGTCATCTACTAATAATTCTTTCGCTCTTTTAATTACAAAATCGTGAATGTTTTCGAGTGCAGATTTATTGGTAAAGTGTTTTACAATGTCGCCTAAATAGTTTGGTGTTAGCCCTAATTTATCTGCAAAATATTGAACATTTGGAAGCTGGGAAACAGGCTGATTGTAATAATCTTTGACACTTTGCTGAAAATCGGTTACGATACGATTATATTCTTTTGGGTCAGTAGAAAATTGTCTTTTGTAAAACGATTCTACCAACGAAATCAATACATTAACATAGGAAAGTAATACCACAAAGTTTTGTCTTTCTTTGTCGTAATACTTAATCATCAGTTCAAAAAGAGTAGTGATTTCTACAATTTCGTTGTCTGTTAGAAATAAAGGTTCATGCAGACCATAATCAAGATAATTTTTGAATAAAAACCGATTTTCGTCTATAATTTTTTTTGACAATTGCACATACATTCCCTTGTAAGTAGGTTCTATATCCCATCCACCAATCATTTCAGGACTGTTGAAAAAAACCGCATTCACAGGTTTTGCATTGGGTGTAGTTTTGTCAACAAAATTGGTTTTAAATGAAACCCTGTAAAAGTCAACCATTACAGGTTCTGACTTCAAAAGCATATTGGGTGGGTCATAATAACCAACGTCAATATCATTGTCCAAAGGATTTGGTAAACCTATATATTCATTGAACGTTTTGAAATCTTTAAATATTTTCATTTTACAAAGTTATAAACAAGTGAATATATATATGAAACATTCTACTATAAAAAAGGAAACAAATTACTTATTGTTTTTTTTTATCTCTAGTTTGAGTTAAACACAAAAGCGATACAATTCGAAAGAATTGTATCGCTTTTTTTTGTAAAAATTACCATTGGCGATTAAAAAGTTCAATATTTTTTCTTCTTTCGAAGGTAGTATCGGGGAGATAACATAGTATTTATAAAGAACTTTTTTGCCAATGGTATATAATTATTTGGCAGTAATTAATACTGATTTATACGTTAGCATTTTTTGTTTTAACCAAAGTCGTACTGGTTCATCATATAATTTTAAACAAGCATAAGCAAGAAGAATAGCTCCTATTAATGTTAATAAAGCGAAAGGTAATGCTTGTTGAAACGAAGGTTTGTTACCAGCAACCCAAGCCGTATAAATATAGATAAGAGGATAGTGTGTTATGTAAATAGGATAAGATATGTCACCTAAAAATTTGCAGATTTTAGTAGAATATTTACCCGTCACTTCACCACTTGCTCCTATGAATACAATTAATGGAAAAATGATAATAATGCTCAAAGAATCATATAAACCATTCATCCATAAATGTTCGCTTCCGCCAATTCTAGGCATTCCCAATACAACAATCGTTAATAAACTAGCCCAAAAGAAACCATTATTGATTGCCGTTAGTTTTACTATTCGGTGCAATAATAATCCTCCAAAGAAAGGAAAAAGTAAACGTGAAAAACCAATGTGAAGCTGTGTAGCATCTATCGACCAACCTCCAATCACATCACCGTTTGGACTTGTTAGACCAAGATGGATTAAAAGGCAACCTGATAGAAATACTAATATAGCAAGTGCTGTATTCGAAAACTTTCTTACGAATAATGCATAAAGAATATTACCTACATACTCAAAGAACAAAGACCAGCCAGGACCATTTAGCGGGTGCATTTCTTGCCAACCTCTTATGTCCATAGACGGTAATAATGGAATCAATGTAAATCCGACAAGCATAACAATCAATGTTTTCCATACCGGAACTTCATGAATTGTTGGCCAAACTACAGAATCCTGAAAATAAAAACAACTGGCTCCAATAATCATTCCCATAACCACCATCGGTTGTAGTCTGACAAGGCGAATTTTAAAAAAATCGGTAACACTCATTTTGCTCCAGCGATCATCATAAGCATAGCTAATAACAAACCCTGAAAGCAAGAAAAAAAAGTCAACTGCAAGATAACCGTGGTTTATAATCTGATCCAGATGACTAGTTGAATGGGTCTCAAGAATATGAAAAGCAACCACCATGATTGCTGCAACACCGCGTAAACCGTCAAGTATTGGATAATGCTTTTTAGAAGTTAAAGAAGTAGTTTTTTCCATAAGGATACAATTATTTTTTTTAAAATGAGGCTGTCCGACAGAGACAGCCTCAAAGATAAACAACTATTAATAACCAATTATAAAGTGTTTTTTTTTAATATGTATTGGCACTTTTTAAAACTGCCTGTAGGTTTTCTTCCGTGAATTTTCCACCAGAAAGCAATATAAATTTACTGATTGGCATGTCACCTAGCATCGCTTGCAAAAAGGCTTCAGCTTTTTTCTCTTCTTCGGTTACTGCTTTTTTATTGCCACCAGTAAAACTTTGGGTAAGCTGCCCGTATATCGCTTCACTATTAGGAGCATTTTTAAATTCTTTGAACAAAGAGTTACGGGTGAAAACTATCTTATTAGTTTTAGTAGATTGAATATCGATAGTTTGTTGCAAAGGCAAATCTCTTGAAGAAGCTCCCACGCGAATGTCAAATTTACCTGATTTTATAGCCCAATCGTGTGAAGCTATACTGTAATAAGCAAAATCACGAGACGTTAAGTGAAAGCTAACTGTTTTCTCTTCACCAGGATTCAGTGCTATTTTTTCAAAATGTTTCAATTCATTTTCAGGTCTTGAAGTTTCTGTTGCTTGTTCATGCACATATAATTCTACTACTTCTTTACCGGCGACTTTACCAGTGTTTTTAACTTTCAATGAAATGATAATGTCATCTGTATCTTTTGCAGAGGCAGTATTGCTTTGAATATCAGAATAGCTAAAAGTAGTATAGCTCAATCCGTATCCGAAAGGGAAATTAGGTTCAATTTTCTTTTTGTCATAATAACGGTATCCAATGTATATACCTTCTCCATAATTGGCATTGCCATCTCTTGAAGGGAAATCAATTGCAGTAGGGGTATCTTCTAAACGCATCGGGAAGGTTTCAGATAATTTCCCAGAAGGGTTTACTTTTCCAGTCAGCACATCAGCTATAGCTCCACCACCGGCTTGACCACCCAAATAAGCTTCTACAATTCCCGAAACATTCTTTTTCCAAGGCATAGAAACTGCCGCTCCATTCATTAAAATCACCACTACATTTTTGTTGGCTTTAGCCACGGCTTCAATCAATTTATTATGACCTTCCGGCATATCCATATTTGCTCTGTCATAACCTTCAGATTCATAAATATCTGGTAAACCTGCAAAAACCAAAACGGTTTCGGCATCCTTTGCATTTTTCACCGCTTCGGCAATCAGAGCATCACTTGTAGCTCCATCAGTTGTGTATCCTGATGCAAAGGTTAACGAAGTTCCTTTAGACAGTTTTTGCAATTCGTCGAAAGCATTTTCTACTTGTGTTGGTTTAACCTGAGAACTTCCTGCACCTTGGTAACGAGGTGTTTTTGCAAAGGCACCAATAATTGCAATTTTCTTTGTTGAAGCTGATAACGGTAAAATAACGTTGTCATTTTTCAATAAAACAATACATTCTCCACTTACTTGTCTGGCCAATGCATTGTGTTTTGGTTTGTCTACAACAATTCCAGTCTTGTGGCTGTCTTTTGCTTTAAGCGTTACGGCAAGAGTTTCAATTACGATTTCGTCTAATGTGGCTTCCGCCAAAGAACCACTTTTTACTGCTTCGACAATTTTTTGGTTATTAAAACCACCACTTGAAGGCATTTCCAAATTTAGACCCGCTTGAACTCCTAACGGTCTGTCATTTACTGCTCCCCAATCGGAAACTACAAATCCTTTGAAACCCCATTTTTTCTTTAAGACATCATCCAATAAATATTTGTTTTCAGAGGCATAAACGCCATTTAATTTATTATAGGAGCACATCACTGTCCAAGGTTGCGCTTCTTTTACTGCCATTTCAAAAGCAGGAAAGTAGATTTCGTTTAAGGTACGTTCATCAACATTAGAGCTGTTGGACATTCTTTCAGACTCTTGATTGTTGGCTGCAAAATGTTTCATCGAAGTCCCTACACCTTGACTTTGCACACCGTTTATAAATGCTGTTGCAATTTTACCTGCTAAAATCGGATCTTCCGAAAAGTATTCAAAATTACGACCACCCAATGGGGATCTTTTCATATTAACCCCAGGACCCAACAATATCTGAACATCATTAGCTTGCGATTCGATAGCTAATGCTTCACCCATTTTTTGAGCCAAAGCTGTATTCCATGAGGAAGCCAAAGCAGAGGCAGTAGGAAAGCAAGTTGCTGGAACACTATTGGTAAAATCGAAACCAACAGCCTTACGCAAACCGTGAGGGCCGTCTGTCATAAATATAGAAGGAATTCCCAATCTTGGAATTGCTTGTGTTGACCATGCTGTTTCACCAGAACATAAAGATGCTTTTTCTTCCAGTGTCATCTGTGAAACCAATTTTTTAGCTTTTTCTCTATAATCTGTGGTTTGTGCGTATGCTGTCATAGAAATAAAAATTCCCATAATAAGCAAAAATGTATTTTTCATAATTATAAGTAGTTGGTTTTTAATAAAATGCTATGTGTTAATATGACGCAATGTACATTTAATTTTAATACAAAAAACATTTTTATAAAAAAAAATGAATTTGAATATTAATTTGTATTAAATCATCAGTGTTTTTTGATAATTTTTATTTTTTTTGAAATCCATTTTTGAAATCCATCATCAATTTTGAGATAATATTTTGTTACCAAAATAAGTTTCAGTCGTAAAGATTTATTTAGTTTATTTGCTGTGTCAAAAATGAACTAAATTGCGTCACAATAATTTAGAAGAATAACGATACTACAAAGTCATGTTAAAAACACATCTTAAAAACAGTAAAGAGTATCAGCCCGGATTGTCCATTGATTGTGTAATCTTTGGTTTTGATGACAATCAACTCAAGGTTTTGTTGATTAAAACAGGTTATGATGACAGTTGGTCTTTGCCCGGTGGATTCGTTTCGATTGATGAAGATATAGACACAGCGGCTGTCAGTATTTTGCAGTCAAGGACAGGTCTTAAAGGTATTTTTCTTAGACAATTTTCAACTTTTGGTAGAGTCAAGAGAAATCAGGACCATTTTAGCAGTGATTCTTTATCTTATTTTGGAATTCCGCTCGAGGAGGAAAAATGGTATAAGAGTAGGTTCGTGACCATAGGCTATTATGCGTTGGTCAATTTTTCAAAAGCAATTCCACAAGCCGATAATCCTGGTGAAATAGTAGAATGGGTAGATCATCATGAAGTTCCGAAATTGATTTTGGATCATAGGGAAATTTTAGATAAAGCCCTAGAAACGCTAAGAACAGAATTAAATTTAATGCCCGTAGGTTTCAATCTTCTTCCAGAGAAATTCACCATACCCGAGCTTCAAAAATTATACGAAACCATATTGGGAAGAACACTTGACCGCCGAAATTTTCTTCGAAAAATAACCTCTATTGGTATACTCACCAAACTGGACGAGAAGAAAAGCAACGTAGCACACAAAGCCCCGAATCTCTACAGTTTTGACAAAGACAAATACGAAGAAGTCTTAAAGAATGGTCTGACTCAGGGTTGGTAAAAAAAACTCCATAATTTTAATTTGGGCATGACCTCGTTGCACCACATTTTGATTTCATAACATCAATTTTGGGCAACAAGGTCGGGCTGTCCATTATATTCCCGATTTAGAAAAACTACGGCAAAAAAGCCTTGTTTTTCTAAATCGGGAGATGCCATTTCCATCCCTCATGCAATCCTGTTTTTATAACAACTTTAAGATTAAACAATAGAAGTTTATTAATTGTAATAAAAATAATGTTATATTAGCCTAGTTGATACATAGCGGTTTATGATTTAAAGTTAACCAAAATCAGGTAGATTGGAGTTGTTTTAGGGTTGCTGTAAATAAGTTAA
Organism: Flavobacterium sp. P1_E4; assembly: GCF_056405915.1. Classification (NCBI taxonomy): domain Bacteria; kingdom Pseudomonadati; phylum Bacteroidota; class Flavobacteriia; order Flavobacteriales; family Flavobacteriaceae; genus Flavobacterium; species Flavobacterium sp. P1_E4. The sequence continues at coordinate 4,882 of NZ_JBFUBE010000022.1, read as the reverse complement.
CGGCAAGCATAACAAATCATGCAAAAAGAACATTAATTAAATTTTACAAAGTAATGAAAACTCAAGATGCACAAACGGATACTACGCAGATAGGAAATATTGATACCGTAAAACTAGCACAAACAGAAATGAGAGATAATCATATGTATGGTGTTACTGGTATAGTGGTTTCCGGACTTATATGGTTAACTTCAAGTCTTGTTGCTTTTAATTATTCATCTAGACAAGCTGTTTGGGCGCTTCTGATAGGTGGAGTTCTTATTCATCCCATAAGCACAATTTTTAATAAAATGATTGGAGTTAGTGGAGCTCATAGTAAAAATAATCCATTGGCGAGTCTTGCTATGGAAGGAACATTCTATATGCTTATGTGTATACCTCTTGCTTACGGACTTTCCCTTCAACGGATAGAATGGTTTTTTCCAGGTATGCTAATGATAATTGGAGGTAGATATTTAACTTTCAACACAATATTTGGAAACCGATTATTTTGGGTTTTAGGTGGAGTTTTGGGGATTGCAGGTTATATATTATTTTCATTAAAAGCAAAATGTTATATATCCGCTTTGACAGGGGGAGGAATTGAAATTCTATTTGGATTCTTTGTGTATCTCAATGCTCGCAATAATAAAAATAAGTAATTAAAAACAACTATTTTTCTATCTAATTGAGTAATGATTCTAATGTCGATTTTTTTTGATTTATTATAAGTAATTGACTTTTGTCTTCTAATAAAAATTTATGATCAAATTCTTTATCAGCATTAAATTTCCAGTTTTTTAGTTCTTTGAAACTGTTTTTTATCAATTTAAGGTTCTCGTTGTTGTTTTTTGATACAATTATAACTTTTGTTAAGTTTGTTTTTTGCATTTTTTCAATCGTACTTTTTGTAATTTCAGTTTCATATTCTGTTCTGGAACGATAACGGTATTTTTTTTTAATGACATCAAAATCGTTCTTGTTTTCAGAAATAACATATCTGTAAGCCATTAAGTTGTCTGGTTCATTGATCCAATTTGGGAATTTTACTTCATAAATATTAATATAGCGATCAATAAAATCTTTATCTATTGTTTTTTTTTGAGAAATGTATTCGTTAAGCATTGGATAGATTTCTTTTGCCATAAGATTAATATATTTTTGGCTGTACCAATCGCGAGTGTCAATTTTCCCATCTAATTTTTCAAACACATAACCATTAGCTAATGAAGTGGCCAGAACTTCATTCAACAATAGGTAAGCATAATTGCTATATTTTGACTTGTTTTCTTTGAAGTCCTTATCAATTTCTGTTTTAATCTCTAGTGATTGCTCATAATAAATGATATGAAATGTTTCATGTAACATTACACTAAAGAGGTCTTTATAACTTTTTAGATCCGTTTGAATGGCACTGATAAAATTATTATAAAAAGATTGGGCTGTAAAGCCTTTAGAATTTGGTAATGGATAAAATGCAATCTCAAAAGGAATTGAGGTATCCCAACTTGAGTTGTAAAAAACTAACCCTGTTTCAAAATAATTTTCGATATTATTTTCATTTGAATATTTGTTGATTTCTACAATTTGTTTTTCAAACTTTTCTTTGTTAGGATCATATATCAGTTCCTTATATATTGGAGTAAAAATGGAAATGATTCTGGTAAGATTATTCAAAGTTTCGTTCGTGACAATTCCAATGGAGCGTAGTTTAAAATCTCTTAAATTTTCAGTTTCGATTAGATTTTTCTTCAAAAAATCGATGGACTGCATTGGTTTTTTGGAGCCTTCAGGAAACTCATCAAATTTATAGCTGTACTCCAATGATAGTTTGTCAAATTCTGTGATTATTTTTTGAAACTCATCAATGTTATATTTTGATTTCTGAAATTCAGTTTTGAAAACATTGTCAGGATAGTTTTCAGACAAATTTTGAATAAAAACGAAAACCGCTAACTGCTCAGAATATTTTATATTAAACATTGTCTTTTGGGCAAAAGACAAACTGGTTATTCCACAAAGAAGGAGTGTTAAGATTTTGATTTTCATTGTGTTTTTGTTTTCGGTAATAAATGACACGTTTATATAAGCAACTAAAAAAATAAAATTAGATTAAAAATAAATTAGGAGCAAGTGTTAACCGCAAAGCGTAATGAAAAAACGTAATGTTTGTCAATTAATTATTAAACTTTATGAATCTTGTGTAAAACTTTGCTCACTTCACGATTAATTTATTTTACATAGAAGGCACCAAATTCAAATACAGACTAGCAAAGACCAAGTATATATTGTAAGTTTAGACGAATTTAAAAAAGGAGTATCTCAATATACTAGTCATTTTTTATTAAATGAAAAAATTAAACCCTTCGATTAAACATCATTTACTGATTGGAATCTTCATCAGTATTTGGCTTTTCATTTTTGCCTTTTTTATAAGACCATTTGACGACGGAACAATAACCTTTAAAAAGTGGCTTCTTATAAGCATAGGATTTAGTCTAATTGCATTTTTATGCTATGGATTACTTGCTATAATTCAAAAAAGTATTTATAAAAAAATAGCAAAATGGAATATTGGTTTTGAAATAGTTAGCCTTATGTTCTTTCACTTGCTTTTTTTGGTAAGTACATATATTTATTACAAATGCCCTATTCTGAATGGAGGGTATACCTTTTTTGATTTTTCACGAATAATAATTCTTAAATCGGCTTTGATTTCTACTCCGATAATAATGTTGGCCAGAGAATATTCGATTACATTAATTCCTGTAAAAGAAGATTACATAGCTATTAGAGGAGAAAATAAATTAGATATTTTAAAAATAAGGAAATGTGATTTGGTGTGTGTTTCAAATTCACAAAATTATGTCGAGATTTTCTTTATAGATGGGAGCCAGCTAAAAACAAAATTAATACGAAGTACACTTAAAAAAGTTCAGAATGATTTTGACTTTTTAGTTCAAATTCATCGTTCCCATTTAATAAATCCATCACATTTTAAGGCTTGGAAAAATCAGGATACCATTTCTCTTACTCAAATTGAACTACCTGTTTCTAAAAATTACAAGGAGTATTTATTGTCTTTATAATTTTCGTACCTAAAACGACATATTTCATACCTATACTCTCATTACATGCTAAATCAGGGTGTTTTTGAGTTTATTTTTGGCTCTTAAATCAAAATTAAATAATTTATGAAAAAAGTATGGTTTAGGAGATTGCTATATGTAGTCGTGACGTTTTTAGTGGTTCTTGTAAGTGTTTTTATATGGGCAGATAATGAATTAAATATCGTTTTAGGTAAATCTACTAAGGTTATAAATATTTCCTCAATTATTAAACCACCAAAAACAATTCAAATAAAAAACATCAACATACTTTCAGAAGATTGTAGTTATTTTATAAAAAATCAAGATGTAATTATTAAAGATGGCGTGATAATTCAATTAGGCAAAAATCTACTACTGGATAGCACAGTGGTTATCATTAATGGTACAAACAAATTCCTGATTCCAGGACTTGTAGACAGTCACGTTCATTTAAAGGAAAGTAAAAATGATTTGTTTTTATATTTAGTTAATGGTGTTACTTATATCAGAGAAATGGCTGGAAAACCTGTCACTTTAGAATGGAGAAAATCAATACAGAAAAAAGGCATTGGTCCAAGAATGTTTGTTGCATCTCCACCAATATATAGTGAAAGTGGGTTAACTGGCTATTATTATAGTTGGACAAGGCAGTCAATTAATTATTCAAATAAAAATGATGCTCAAAAAGAGATAAAATGGATAAAAGAACAAGGCTATGATGCAGTTAAAATGTACGGTTTTGTTAATCCGGAAATATTTAAAACAACAATAGAGGTTGCGAAAGAGAACAATATTCCTGTTATTGGACATATTCCTTTAGTCAATTTAGAAACTTTTTATAAATCCGGTCAAAAAGAGATTGCTCACATTGAAGAGATTACTATAAAAACCATGGATGATTTCGGAAAGTCAATTTCTAAAAACCCTGAAGAATATCTCGAATTTTTAAAAGCACGTTCAGACCTAATCGCAAAAAAATTGAAAGAGAATAACATTAGCGTTACTTCAACTATTTGGCTATGTGAAAGTTTTTTGGACCAAAGATTTGACTTAAGGACTAAGCTTAAAAAAATACCACTAAAATATGCCAACCCAAAAATTATTGAAGGAACTCCACTTTACAAACTGGGCTGGCTGCCCGGTAAAAATGGATATGAATATGAAGGAGAAGATGAACCTGAAGCAAGAAAATTATCATTAACCTATTGGAATACTTATACAAAAGCTATTCATATTATGACAAAAGCATTGGTTGATAATAAAGTTGTAATTATGGCTGGAACAGATGCTAATGTAGCAACTGTTGTTCCTGGATTTTCACTTCATAATGAATTAGAATCATTATCTATATCTGGAATGACTAATTCCCAAGCACTGTATTCAGCAACTGTTGCGCCTAGTAATTGGATGAAAAAGTATACTGGAAAAATAAAAATAGGATATACTTCAGATTTAGTACTACTGACAAAAAATCCGTTGGAAGATATTAAAAACACAAAGACTATTGAATATGTATTTTTTGATAAGCATATGATTGATAAAATTCAAATTAAAGCTATTTTAAAAGCCATAGAAGATGCAAATAATGAAAACAGAAATATAAAAATTGATGAATATTTATAATTTTAAAAAAAATGAAGCTTTTAAGAGCTTGAATCGGATCAAGAACAAAACCTGGGGAGGAAATGTCAAAATAAAATAAGAGCTTTGTAATCTAAGAATTAGAGATGACTCCTATAGACCTTTTAAAATTTATGCTACCTGATTTTTTAGTAGATCACTTTGAAGTGATTTCCGCTACTAACACACACAGA
>NZ_JBFUBE010000021.1:0-55766 GCF_056405915.1 Flavobacterium sp. P1_E4 | reverse complement strand
TAATAAAAGTGATCTATTTAAAGCTAAATGCAAGGCACAATTTTTATCCGATAAAATTAGTAGCTTAAAAAAAGAGCCTTCTCAGAAGGCTTTATTTGAATTGTAGGATTGTAAAATTTGAAGATTTTGAGAAAAAAAAGAGGTTTTTTCACAGCCTGACGTTCTGGTACTACAGCGGGTTTGGTACTAAATTAAGCCCGTTATTCGGATTAGCCAAATCATTACAAATACAAAACCAACTTTCCATTAAGCCAAATTGCCCAAATCCGTTGTAGCGTGTGTTACCTGTCGTTTTTATTTAAGGCGAATAATTMCATTCTCATTAAGCGTTTTGTCTTTTTCGTCCCAAAGATCATAAGTACGATTCAATTTTAAAGTGTTTAATTGTAAGTTGTCGGTCAGAGTTAAATTCTTAGCTGTACTTTTATAAACATCAATTTGAAAATCTGGTTCAGACCATTCCAAAGTATATTGGTATGCATCAATGATTTGATTCTTGGAATCAGTTTTAATAATCAAAATGTCGTGAAATTCTTTAATTAAAGTTGGTCCGCCATCATTGTGACTATTTCCCTTATAAGTTGCGATAAATTGATAATAATTATATTGACCTTTTATAGGTTCAAAAGCAGATATGATGTCGTCGGATTCTTTAAATTTAGGAAATCTGCCATAATGAGCATCAATATCATTTAATTTTGAATAATCAAATTCTGAATTGATCTTTTGTTTTTTTAATATGTAAACTTTAGCTTCATTTAGCTTTGCATTACTAACTTCTTCAATTGTTTGAATTGGTTTATTCTGGCAAGAAACAAATCCGGATAAAAAGATAGTCAATATTGAAAATATATAAAGCTTCATAACTTGTTTTATGTTGTTGGTTTTCTCTAAAATGACAGGTAACTAGTATGTGTGTCATAAAATCACACAAAGCCACCCAATTTCGAGGAGATATGTGTGACAAACATAACATTATTTATCAAATAAAACGCCACACATATCATTTATCAGGACTTCATTATTTCCCTAAAAGATTCCAGTTGTATTTCCATTTTTTGGATTAGGGCATCTTTCTCGGCTAGTTGCTCCTTGAGTGCTTTTTCACGTATGGTTTCAAAACGATAGGGTAGGTATTCACCCAATTGGGCAAGGAAATTGTGTTTCAGCACTAGGCTTAGTTTCCACAAAACAGCAAACTGCAAGGTGTCATTTTTGCAATAAGCCGCCAGTCCGTTGGGGAGTATATCTAAAGATCTGGCAACGGCCGCTTTTGTGAGTCCCTGCTGCGCGATATGGTAACTGATAAAATTGCCCACTATTGGGTATTGCTCGCCTCTATCTGTGCTGTGTTTTTTGTTGTTGCTTTTCATTATTTACCATTTATTATAGGATAATAACTCAAATATAAATTAATTATTACTAAAAAAGATCATATAAGTACTATAAAAATATGCTGTTGCTACTGTAAAGTAGTGGCATAGCTACTTTAAATCAGTGGCATTACTACTGTAAATGGGGAGTTTTGGTACTGAAAAGGAGTAGTATAGCTACTGTAAAACAGCGGTATTGCTACTATAAAACAGTAGTATTGCTACTATAAAACAGTAGTATTGCTATGTAAAAGCAGTAGTAATGCTACTGTAAATCAATAGTCCTACTACTATAAATCAGTAGTACAACTACCTATAAACACCATTATTCCTAAAAAATGTCCTAAAAGTGGATATGCCTGCTAAATTTTTAGCCATAAAAAAAGCCCCATTAGTATCCTAATGGGGCAAGTTGTAACTGCAATTGTTTTTTATTGAACCGGAGCAGGAGGGGCTGCATTGGCAGTTGGGCTACCGCTATTGTTCGGAAAGCGTTTCTTAAGTTGCTCCACAATAGAATCTGCACCAGAAACACCCGTATCGGCAGCCGTTCCAAAAGCACGGTATAATGTAAGCGCCGCTTGGTAGGCCTCACTTCCTGCCAGCATTTTGGTGTCTTCCACTCGCTCACACAACTGTGTTGCCAATCCCGAGATTTCATCCAGCTGGACAAAAAGCGATAAATCGCTCTGCATCCCAGCTACCGAGACATAACCAGGAACCAAAGTACTATTATTTATGGCGGCATTAATTGCATCTTCGGTAAACGCCTTGTTCGCAACATCAATCGTTTGTAATGATTTGCGCTCATCAGCTGTTAAGCCCACCAGAAAAGGAAGGTTGGTAATAATGGTTTGAAAAGCTGTTTTAACCGCCGTCATCTGCGCCGGTGTTAACGTGACATTAACACGATTGTTTAATAAATTTGACATAATGTTTTTTAATTTGGTTAATTAATTAAATGATTCAAATTGAACTTAAAGTATTTTTTGTAATTATAATATTTATTTTATACGCTTTTTAGTACAATTTTGTGGTAATTTCTAAGCAGTCATATTGTGAAATTTTATAAGTCAGTCTGTAAAGTGTACAGAGTTTTTTTGGGATAATGATAAAAAAGCCACCCGAGCGATAGCGAACAGGCGAAGCAAATCTCTCCCCTTTAGCCCCGATAGCATTGGAAATCCTCTCTCGTTTTTTCAACGAGTGAGATTGCAACGGATTGCTTCGCCAGTTCGGCTTTCAGCCTCGTGTGCGGGACCAATGTGGCCTAAAAATGCCTAATCTTTCTGCTCCAAATAATAATTGAATTCAGGTTAGTATTATTTTTAACTGGTTTTAAGTTGTTTATTGTCAATGTTTTATTGCTGTTTTGTATTTGGGTGTATTCACACGAAATATCAAATAGTATGACGAAAACAACTTATTGCTTGTAACCATTTTAGCATTATATTTGGGCAGTGTTAATGCCAATAAATTGAGTATGTGAAATTCTAATTCTTACTGAATTGAATTCATTGTTTATTACAATAGACTTGCAATTAACAAATTATCTAAACAATCAACTATCAAAATGACAGGCCCGGATAAAAATATAAAATTCCCACTTCAAAATTATGACCGACTTTGTTTTCTAAAAAATATTGTGAAAAATCCAAATATTATAGTTGGTGATTATACCTATTATGATGATTTTGAAAATGTGGAGAACTTTGAGAAAAATGTAAAATATCATTTTGATTTCATCGGAGACAAACTGATTATTGGTAAATTTTGCATGATAGCTTCCGATGTGAAATTCATTATGAATGGAGCCAATCATTTGACAAATGCATTAACAACTTATCCGTTTGCTATTTTCGGTCAAGGTTGGGAAAATGCAATGGAGGGGAAGCAATATCCTCAAAAAGGAGATATCCATATTGGCAACGATGTTTGGATAGGTTACAACGCAACCATTATGGCTGGTGTGACCATTGGAGATGGAGCTATTATTGCCACAAACGCAACCGTAGTCAAAGACGTTGAACCTTATACAATAGTTGGAGGAAATCCCGCAACTGAAATCAAAAAAAGATTCTCAAATGATGTTATTGAAAGGCTTTTAAAATTGAAATGGTGGGATTGGAGCATTGAAAAAATCACAAGAAATATTCAAAACCTTACGGATATAGATATTGATAAGTTAGAACGTGATTAGTAATAATTTCAGTTAAGATTATTTAACAAACCAAACCTTCATCCCAATAAAAAAGCCGCTTTGTCATTCAGGGACAATAGCGGCTTTTTACAAATAAAAACTAAAAAAGATTTTTATATTAGAAACAGTATGAGTTCTCTGCAACTAATTTAGTGGTGATCGTTTCTCTTAAACCAACCACATTTGGCATGTTAGTGTATTTAGTAAAACGACGTAATCCCATTAACATCATGCGTTGTTCATCGCCTTCTGCAAAAGAAATAATGCTTTCTTTTCCTTTTTGAGTGATGATATCAACTGCTTGGTACAAGTACAATTGTGCCATAGCGATTTGTTCTTTGATTTTGTCAGCACCGTTTGTTTTGGCTAATTTTTCTGTTCTTAAGATCGTACTTTCGGCCATATAGATTTCGATTAAGATATCAGAGGCAGCCATCAATAATTGTTGGTGTGCATCTAAGTCTGGACCGTATTTTTGAACCGCTCCACCAGCAACCATAAGGAACGCTTTTTTCAATTTACCGATCATTTCTTTTTCTTCAGCAAACAATTCAGAATAGTCAGGAGTTTCAAAAGATGGAATTCCCATTAATTCTTCTTGTACCTTAGAAGCAGGTCCTAGTAAATCAACGTGCCCCTTCATTGCTTTTTTGATTAACATACCAACAGAAAGCATTCTGTTGATTTCGTTTGTTCCCTCGTAGATACGAGCAATACGAGCATCTCTCCAAGCACTTTCCATAGGTGTGTCTTCTGAGAACCCCATTCCACCAAAGATTTGAATTCCTTCGTCTGCACAGTTTTGAACGTCTTCAGAAACAGCTACTTTCAAGATAGAACACTCGATAGCATATTCTTCAACACCTTTCAATTCTGACTCTTGGTGAGAAGCACCAGCAGCTTCACGCTCTGTAATACGCTCTTCAATATCTTTTGCTGCACGGTAAGAAGCACTTTCTCCTGCGTAGCAAGAAGTTGCCATTTCAGCCAATTTTGAACGGATAGCTCCAAACTGAGAAATTGCAGTGTTAAACTGGATTCTTTCATTAGAATAGTTCACCGCTCCTGTGATTACTCTACGTTGTGCGTCCAAACAAGCAGCAGCCAATTTGATACGACCTACGTTCAAGGCGTTCATTGCGATTTTGAAACCATTTCCTCTTTCAGACAACATATTTTCAACAGGAACTTTAGTCTCATTGAAGAAAACCTGACGAGTAGAAGAAGCACGAATACCTAATTTATGCTCTTCTTCATTCATCGAGATTCCATTGTCTGGATTATTTTCTACGATAAATCCGGTGATGTTTTTGTCGTCACCAATTCTTGCGAATACGATGAAAACAGAACAGAATCCTGCATTCGAAATCCACATTTTTTGTCCAGTGATTGAATATGTTTTTCCGTCTTCTGATAAAACAGCTTTAGTTTTTCCAGAATTAGCATCCGATCCAGCACCTGGCTCAGTTAAGCAATACGCTCCAAACCATTCTCCAGAGGCTAATTTAGGTACGTATTTTTGTTTTTGTTCTTCAGTTCCGTAAAGAGTGATTGGCATTGTTCCAATTCCAGTGTGGGCTCCAAAAGCAGTCGAGAATGAACCCGTTGCCCCCGAAATATAATCACATACCAAAACAGTATTTACAAATCCCATTCCCATTCCGCCATAAGCTTCAGGTACAGATACGCTTAAGAAACCAAGATCTCCCGCTTTTTTCATACACTCTTGTGTATAAGCGTAATCTTTTTTCTCAAAACGATCTTTGTGTGCCCACAATTCTTTGTCAACGAACTCTTTTACAGAGTCACGCATCATTAATTGCTCTTCATTGAAATCTTCTGGTGTGAAAATATCTTCACATTTTGTTTCTTTTACGATGAATTGACCACCTCTTGTTTTGTCGCTCATTTTTTTATTTTTTAAGTAATAGACTTTTTTAATTACAATAATTCATAAATCCCTGCAGAACCTTGTCCAGTTCCCACACACATAGAAACAATTCCGTATTTGCTTCCTCTGCGTTTCATCTCATCAAACAATTGAACAGATAATTTGGCTCCAGTACAACCTAGAGGGTGACCCAGGGCAATAGCTCCACCATTCACATTGATAATATCAGGATTCAAGTTCAGTTCGCGGGTAACTGCCAATGCTTGAGAAGCAAAAGCTTCGTTCAATTCAATTAAATCGATATCATTAAGAGTCAATCCTGCTTGTTTCAACGCTTTTGGAATTGCTTTTACAGGACCAATTCCCATAATTCTTGGCTCAACACCTGCAGAGGCGAAGTTTACCAAACGAGCGATAGGTTCAAGGTTTAATTCTTTTACCATTTCTTCGCTCATAACCAGTACAAAAGCGGCACCATCACTCATTTGAGAAGAGTTACCAGCTGTTACACTTCCATCGGCAGCAAAAACAGCTCTAAGACCAGCCAATGCTTCCAAAGAAGTTCCAGCTCTTGGGCCTTCGTCTTTGTTTACAACGTATGATTTGGTTTCTTTTTTACCATTTTCATTGATAAAAGTCTGTTCAACTGTGATAGGCACAATTTGTTTGTCAAATTTACCTTCAGCTTGAGCTTTCAAAGCTTTATTGTGCGATTGAAAAGCAAATTCATCTTGGTCTGCACGAGAAATGTTGAATTGTTTTGCCACCGCTTCCGATGTCAATCCCATTCCCCAGTAGTAATCTTCGTGTCCCGCTTTTGCGACAGCATAATCCGGAGTAGGTTTGTAACCTCCCATTGGAATATAACTCATACTTTCGGCTCCACCGGCAATGATACAATGTGCCATCCCAGATTGGATTTTGGCAGTTGCCATTCCGATTGTTTCCAATCCTGAAGCGCAATATCTGTTTACGGTAACTCCAGGTACATCATCTACTTTTAATCCCATCAAAGAGATTAAACGTCCTACGTTCAAACCTTGTTCTGCTTCCGGCATGGCATTTCCTACCATAACGTCGTCAATACGTGTTTTGTCAAAATCAGGCAACTCATTCATCATGTATTGAATGGTTTCTGCAGCAAGCTCATCAGGTCTTTTAAATCTAAAAACTCCTTTAGGTGCTTTCCCAACGGCTGTTCTATATGCTTTTACTATGTATGCTGTTTTCATCTCTTAATTTCTTAGTGGTTTCCCTTTTGTTAACATGAACTGTATCCTTTCCAATGTTTTTCTTTCGGTACAAAGTGACAAGAAAGCTTCACGTTCGATATCCAATAAATATTGTTCAGATACTAGAGTCGCTTCAGATAAATCACCACCAGCCATAACGTAAGCTAGTTTGTTGGCGATTTTTTTATCGTGCTCAGAAATATATTTTCCAGCTTCCATTTGATCTGTTCCAACTAAGAACATTCCCAATGCTTGTTTACCTAAAACCTTAACATCAGTTCTTCTAATAGGTTGTGTATAACCTGCTTCAGCCATTAATAAAGCATGTTTCTTAGCTTCGGCAATTTGACGGTCTTTGTTTACTACAATTATATCTTTACCATGTTGTAAAAGTCCGGTATCAAAAGCTTCGTAACCTGAAGTCGATACTTTTGCCATAGCGATAGTCAAGAAATATTCTTGAAGCACGTTCAATTCCACATCGTTTTTATGGAATAAATCAGAAGCTCTTAAAGCCATTTCTTTAGATCCACCACCACCAGGAAGTACACCAACACCAAATTCAACTAATCCCATATACGTTTCTGCAGCGGCAACCACTTTATCAGCATGTAAGCTCATTTCGCAACCACCACCAAAAGTCATTCCGTGAGGAGCAACAACAACAGGAATTCCTGAATAACGTACACGCATCATAGTGTCTTGGAACATTTTGATAGCCATGTTCAATTCGTCATATTCTTGCTCCACCGCCATCATGAATATCATTCCGATATTGGCACCAACAGAGAAATTCGCTGCTTGATTTCCAATAACCAAACCTTGGTATTCTTTTTCGGATAAATCTATCGCTTTATTGATCGCAGCTAAAACGTCACCACCAATAGTATTCATTTTGGATTGGAATTCTAAGTTTAAAATTCCGTCACCCAAATCTTGGATGATAGCTCCACTATTGCTCCAAACTTTTTTGCTTTCGCGAATGTTGTTCAGGATGATGAATGCATCTTGTCCTGGAACTTTAGTTTGCGATTTCGTTGGAATATTGTAGAAATAAGTAGCTCCTTCTTTTACCGTATAAAAACTAGTGCTTCCAGAAGCAATCATTTCGGTAACCCAAGCAGCAGGCTCAAGACCTTCCGCTTTCATGATTTCTATTCCATTTTGAACACCAATGGCATCCCAAATTTCGAATGGACCATTTTCCCATCCAAAACCTGCTTTCATGGCATCGTCTATTTTGTATAACTCATCAGAGATTTCAGGAATACGGTTGGAAACGTAAGCGAACATTCCAGAGAAACTTTTTCTGTAGAATTCACCTGCTTTGTCTTTTCCTTTAACTAAAACTTTAAATCTGTTGATTGGTTTGTCGATTGTTTTTGTTAATTCCAAAGTAGCGAAAGAAGCTCTTTTGGCAGGACGATATTCAAGAGTATCCAAGTCCAAAGAAAGAATGTCTCTATCTACTTTTTTGTAGAAACCTTGGCCTGTTTTACTTCCGTACCATTTGTTTTCCATCATTTTGTTTACAAATTCAGGAAGTTTGAACAATTCGTGTTGTTCGTCTGTTGGGCAGTTTTCGTAGATTCCGTTGGCAACATGTACCAAAGTATCCAATCCAACAACATCCACAGTTCTGAAAGTAGCCGATTTTGGACGACCAATAACCGGTCCTGTCAATTTATCTACTTCCTCAATGGTCAATCCCAATTCTTTTACCAAGTGGAATAAACTTTGGATTCCGTAAATACCAATACGGTTTCCGATAAATGCCGGAGTATCTTTGGCAACAACCGAAGTTTTACCCAAGAATTTCTCTCCGTATATGGTTAAGAAGTCTAAAACCTCAGAAGAAGTTTGCGGACCAGGAATAATTTCGAATAATTTTAAGTAACGCGCAGGGTTAAAAAAGTGAGTACCGCAGAAATGTTTTTGGAAATCTTCGCTGCGTCCTTCGCTCATGAAGTGAATCGGAATACCAGAAGTGTTTGATGTTACCAAAGTTCCCGGTTTTCTGAATTTTTCAATTTGCTCAAAAACCAATTTCTTGATGTCCAAACGCTCCACAACCACTTCGATGATCCAATCCACATTGGCAATCTTGGCCATATCGTCCGTAGTGTTTCCAGTCGTGATTCTGCTTGCGAATTTTTGGCTGTAAATAGGAGAGGGCTTCGATTTTAATGAGTTGGCCAAATGTTCGTTTACCACACGGTTGCGAACAATTTTACTTTCAAGTGTAAGCCCTTTTTTGGCTTCGGCATCAGTCAATTCTCTTGGGACAATATCCAAAAGCAGGACTTCGACTCCAATGTTGGCAAAATGACAAGCAATTCCCGAACCCATAATTCCGGATCCGATTACTGCTACTTTTTTAATGGTGCGTTTCATATAAAGTTAATATTTAAATTTTGGTAATATGGTATCTCCATGATTAATTTTATTAGTGTTTATAAATGAAAATCATGGCGATTTCATACTTAGTTACTATTTTTTTTTAATTGAATATGTTATCGCAATTCTTCATTAGTTTTTAATGCTTTTGAATCTTGGCGATATCATCATTATCGTTTTCTGGTTGATTAAATATGTTTTTATTCTGAATTAGTTCGTTGATGATTTCTGCTACTTCTATGAAATTGTTTATTTTTTCTTCCGAGATATGTTTTCTAACGGATTCATTAAATCTTAAAACAGTATTTCTAGAAAGCTCTCTTTTTTCTTTACCGAAATCAGTTAGATAGATCAAAACTCCTCTGCCGTCTTCTGGATTTTTCTTCCTGATGATTAATCCTTTTTCCTCCATCGATTTTAAGGTTCTGGTCAAGCTCGTAGCTTCCATTCCCATTCTTGGCCCTAATGCCGTTGAAGGTGTTCCTTCTTCTCTATCGATGCTTAATAGGGCAAATCCAGTTGCCATTGTTGCGTCATATTTATTGGCTTCCTCGTTGTACATTCTTGATACGGCTTGCCAAGTTGCTCTTAGGATATAATCTATTGTTTTGTTTTTCATATTTTACTATATCGTTTTCAAATGTAATAAAAAAAATACTATGCGTGCATAATAAATTTCATTTTTTTTTAATTTTTTATAAATATAAATAAAAAACTCCTTTGAAATAAGGAGTTTGGTAAATATTATGCATGCGTAATAAATTGCGATTTTTATTTATTAATTAGTGATCTGGATGATCCGTTTGATGTTTTTCAATGGAGATACCAATGTTGATTTGAAGCCCATTGACCTATTCAAACAGCGACTGGTTTCGGATTTTTTGTTTGATTTGCAAGAGATAAACGGAATTATTAGCTGTTTATGGATTTCTGTAATTGTATGAAATTTATTGTAATTATATTTGAGAAAAACTGATTTTAAGTTTAATTAGAAAAAATACAATTTAACAAGTAAAATATTGGTAAGTTGAGAGTTGGAAGAAGTTGAATGAGGAGTTGGATTTGTTTTTTAGACAGATTATAAAAGATAAAATTATGAAACATACTTATGATTTAATTATAGAGAATTCTGAAAAGTTTAAAGATTATTTTTTAAATGATGAAGATCATTCAATAAAATATTTTCCAAAATTTAATTCTATAAATATAATTGTTGGAGCGAATAATTGTGGTAAAAGTAGATTTATGAGACAGTTGATGTCTCTAAATTCATATGTTGGAATTAATGATTTATTGCTCAGAAGAGAACTTATTGATGAGTACAATTTACATGTTGAAATTTTTAATAGAGAAAAAATACAAACTTTTTTAGATAAGTATAATGCTCGAATTTATAGAAGTGCTGTAGGAGGAGTAAATATAGACCCGAAAGTTGACAAAATTCAAAGAAATAGGCTTGTTAAATTGAAAGAAGATAATTTTGTCTCTGTTATCAAAGATAACAAAAATAGGCTTGATGAAATGGTTCGTTATACAGATATGCAAGAAGATTTTTTGAAGAATTATTCTAAAATAGAAGTAACATATACGAAAGAATTTAAGCCTAAAAAGTATTATATACCAACTTTAAGAACGGCACATTCACTATTTCAAATAATAAAATATGGTTCAGAAAAGAAATTAGATGTACCAGGTACAAATGATTATGAAAAGATTGAAAAAGATATATTTCTTCATACTTATCTGCAAAATTATAGAATAGATAACAGTGTTCAAATTTTTACTGGACTACATTTATATAGAGATATATTGAATTCAAGAAATTCAGAAAAAGCCATAAGAATTCAGTTTGATAATTTTGAAAAATTTTTAAGTGCCAATTTTTTTGATAGCAAACAAATTGACATTGTAGCAAAATTCGATAAAAATGATAATGAAAAAGGAATTAATGAATCCGAATTAATTCTTATACACGTTGAAGGGGATAAAGAAACTAAAAAGCTATATGATTTAGGTGATGGTATCCAAGCATTAATTGTACTAATGTATAAGATCTTTATGGCGGATCCTGAATCGTTTATTTTTATTGATGAGCCAGAACTTAATTTGCATCCAGGAATGCAAAGATTGTTTTTAGAGCAAATTACATCTAATAAAGATTTAACGAATAAGAACCTGAAATATATAATTAGTACTCATTCAAATCATTTTTTAGATCTAACAATTGAAAAAGAAAATGTTTCTATTTATTCATTTTCTCCAAGAAATAATGAATTGAATGATAAACAGTTTACTATAAAAAATGTAAATAGAGGTGATAACAAATTGCTTAAGGAATTAGGAGTGAATAATTCATCTGTTTTCATGGCCAATTGTAGTATTTGGGTTGAAGGAATATCTGATAGAAATTATATAAAGGCATTTTTAAAATCATATACAGATTATCTTTTAAAAAATGATAAGAAAAAGTATGTCAATATAAAAGAGGATATCGATTTTGCATTTTTTGAATATGCAGGTTCTAATATTGATCATTATATTTTTGATGATAAAGTGGAAAAAGAAGATGTACAGGTTGTTTTAAAGGACATAAAAGCTTTGGCAATTAGTAATAGAATATTTCTTTTAGCAGATTCAGATGCATCTAAACAAAGTAGTAAAAAAGGAATTAGATTGAAAGAGTTAGAAGATGCAAAAACAGATAATTTTATTCCTAAAGTTATTTGGAATATAAGAGAGGTGGAAAACCTTTTGACCAATGAAACGTGGAAAGAAATTCTAATTGATCTTTGTAATAAAACGTTAGTCAAGTCACATAAAGATGAAATTTTAATAAAAATTGAAGAAGYATTATCCGAAGTTAATTATTCAGATTTTGCGAAAAAATATGTTGGAGAATTTCTAGAAGAATTAAGAAAAAAAATGGGTAATATTTCAAAAAAATCCATTCTTAATCAATCTAATTACGAAGTGAAACCAGATGATTCCTTTGGAACAATTGTTAATAAACGTGAATTAAGCGAGTTAGTTTTTGATAAAAATTTTTCATGGGAAATTTTGTCTAAGAATAAAGAAATTGAAAACTTAACCACAGAAATTTATGATTTTATAACACAAAAAAAATAAACAGAAAATCATGATTATGGATTATGATTTTCTGTTTAATGAAGTAGATTGATTTTTATTATCTTTTCTTAAAATCCCCATTATCCACATCTCTCAAAAACTGAATGACTCCTTTGAAATAGTTTTTCTGGTCATCGTATTGCGAAAGGTGGCTTCCGTTAGGGCAATATAAAAATCGTCCGTTTTGCACTTCATGAGACATCCATTCCATGTGTTTGGGATCCATCGTATCGTATTTGGCGCCAATAACCAAAGTAGGAACGCTAATCGTTTTGAGTCGGGCAGTGACATCCCAATCTTTTAAAGTGGCATTTCCGGTAATTCCAAATTCACTTGGACCTTGCATATACACATACACATTTGGGTTGATGTGTTTGAAACATCTATTTATGGATTCTGGCCATTTGTCAATTGGCATTCTTAAAATATGCTCTGTATAATAATATTTAAAAAGTAGTTCGGTGTATTTTGGATTGGTATAATCTTTGTTTTTTTCAAATGTTTTAATCTGCTCAAAAACAGCTTTTGGAAGTTTTGGGCCAAGAACTTCATCTGCATATTTATTGTAAGCAGGTGCACTGGCCATCATATTGGAAATGATCAGTCCTTTGAGATTCTTTTGATATTTTAAAGCGTATTCCATCGCAAGGATTCCGCCCCAAGATTGTCCCAAAACATAAAAATTGGTATTGTCGCAACCTAGTGCTTTTCGAACCTGTTCCACTTCTTCCACAAATCGTTCGTTTGTCCACAGACTGTTGTCATTAGGCTGATCACTGTAATAAGAGCCTAATTGATCATAGTAGATGTATTCAATGCTTTCGTTTGGGAAATAGCCGTCAAATGACTCATAGAGCTCGTGAGTGAGACCTGGGCCTCCGTGAAGCAATAACACTTTGATGGTTGGGTTGTTTCCCACTGTTTTTGTCCAAACTTTGAAAGTTCCTTTTGGAGTGGTGATAGGAATCATTTTGATGCCGCCTGTAAATTGATCGTCTCTTTTGGAGAAATCCAGATAATTGGCTTTAATGGTATCTTCGGTTTTTTCTTTACATCCTACAATCATAAAGAGGCTGATGAAAAGCATTGTGTAGATTCTGATTCTCATAATATTTTTTTAAAATTATAGTGAAGGTAAGAAGTTTTTAAATACAAAAAAAAAAGTCCCGATAGTAAATATCAGGACTTTGAGGTTTTAAGTTATAAAAGGCTACAGTGGGTGACCGTATATTTTTTCATATTGCTTTTTATAAATTTCCAATATAATTTTTCTTTTTAATTTTAGGGTAGGAGTAAGATGTCCGCCGTCAATGGACCAAACTTCGGGTGTTAATTCGAAACGCTTTACTTGTTCCCAATTTCCAAATTTCGGATTGATATGATCAATTTCTTCCTGAATACGCGCAATTACTTTTGGATTTGAAATTATATCTTGGTTTGTCTTTCCAACTTCAATTCCATGTAGTTTTTCCCATTCTTTTATGAACTCAAAACTAGGTTGAATGAACGCAGCTGGCATTTTTTCTCCATCACCAATAACCATAATCTGCTCGATAAAACGCGATTGTTTCATGGTGTTTTCAATAATTTGTGGCGCAATGTATTTACCTCCCGAAGTTTTAAACATTTCTTTCTTGCGGTCAGTAATGGTCAAAAATCCATTTTGATCAACATTACCAATATCTCCCGTATGGAAATAACCGTCGATGATAGTTTCTGCTGTTTTCACAGGATCTTTGTAATAACCCATCATAACGTTTGGACCTTTGCAAAGAATTTCACCGTCTTCGGCAATTTTTACTTCTACATTGTCAATGGCTTTTCCGACAGTTCCAACTTTGAAACCTCTGTTTCTCATGTCATTTACAGTAATTACTGGAGAAGTTTCGGTTAATCCGTAACCTTCCATAACTGGAATTTCGGCAGCTGCAAATACGCGTGACAACCTTTTTTGTAAAGCGGCACTTCCAGAAACCATTAAATCTAAGTTACCTCCCAGACCTTCTTTCCATTTACTGAAAATTAGTTTGCGGGCAATTTTTAATTGGAATTCATACCAATAACCATTGGCTCCATAAGGCTCGTAACGCAGTCCTAAATCGATGGCCCAAAAGAAAAGCATTTTTTTGATTCCTTTCAATTCAGTTCCTTTTGCAAGAATGCTATCGTATACTTTTTCCAAAAGTCTTGGCACGGCAGTGATTACGGTTGGTCTTACTTCTTTTAAATTACTGCTGATTTTGTCTATGGATTCTCCAAAATATACAGAGACACCATAATATTGGTACAGATATAAAATCATTCTTTCGAAAATATGACAGATAGGAAGGAAGCTCAATGCCACACTTTTCCCAGCCTCAAAAGGAATTCTGGACGCACTGTTAAGCACGTTTGAAACAATATTTCTATGAGAAAGCATAACTCCTTTTGGTCGTCCTGTTGTTCCCGATGTATAAATGATTGTTGCTAAATCATCAGATTTTACATTGTTCTTTCTATCCTCAACAACATCTTGATTACTTTTGTCCGCGCCTAGATTTAATAATTCTGTCCAGTTTCTGCATCCTCCAATTTCATTGAATGAAAAAACATCTTTTAATGAAGGTACATTCGCTTTTATATTGCTTACTTTATTGTATACCTCAATATCCGAAACAAATACATACATAGCCTCAGAATGATTTAGAATATATTCATAATCCTCTTGAGCAATAGTCGGGTAGATAGGTACATTTTGGGCACCGGTTTGTAAAATACCAATATCCATAATATGCCACTCCGTTCTATTATTGCTTGAAATGATAGCGATTTTGTCATCTTTTTGGATACCCATTCTTAGCAATGCCCTAGAAATTGCATTGGCCTTATCAAGATATTCCTGGGTTGAGGTTTTCACCCAAACACCATCTTGCTTCGTAACCAAAGCATCTAATTTGTTGTAATTTTCTAGCTGATAGTAAGGAAAATCAAAAAGACGGGTAATCGTTCTCATTGTATGATTGTTAAATTTTTTCGCAAATTAAATAAAAATTAATAATAATTTTTATTTTCCAATGATTAATTACGATTAATATAATTACATTATTGGTAATCAACGAAATCGATTTCTTAAAATTGTATAAATTAAATGAATTGTACGATGAAAAGTGCTTTTTTGAATTAGTTTAGGAGCAAAATAACTTGTGAAATAGAGGATTTACAAGTATTTACGATTTTCGATTCGTTATATTTTTATTCAATATATTCTTTTACTCTCTCTCCAGAAATGAACATTTTCTTTTTGTCATAATGAATTGAAAAGGACTGTAAAATCCACTCGTTTTCCTCATCCGATTTGGATTTGGCTGTATCACTTTTTTTGTACCAAAAAGAATATGAAGCACTATTGAATCCTTCTTTGAAAATAGGAACTCCAGATTCAGAACATTCGATTCCCCAAATGATGTTTTCTTTGACAAGATCTTCATTTTGCATAATTCCTGTGCCATCTGGATTGAGGATTGTCGTAGGTTCAACTTGATTTACATAAGTATAAAGACCAGTAACAGGATAACCAATAACCGTAGCGATATAGTGGTCCTTGTCTTTGTTTCTGATTTTGGTAACTTTAAGTTGAGCATAAGAATGTGTCGCACTCAATACAAGTGCAGCAAGCAATAAAGTAATTTTTTTCATGGGTGTAGGTTAATTTAAAAAGTCTAAAAAGCAAGGGGCGTTGCTTTTTAGGTTAAAGTTATAGTGTTTATTCTTTGGCTAAGATACAAACGGAATTTTAGATAAAAAACTACAAATAGGTATAATTATATAAATTTAAAAATCCTTCAAGAAACTCCTTGGTACCTTTATTGTTATAAAGATAGGTTATCATTTTTTTCTCGATCACGTTTCCGTTTTCGTCCAGTTTATATGTTATAATTATTTCTTGATTTGGATATTTTGTATTGTTATCCGAATTGATTGTAGTTATGTTAATTAGCCTGTTATTGCGGTCGTATTTGTAAATGTTTTTATGGGATAAAATATCCGATTTAAAAGTATTTATTTCTTTTACTAATGCATTAGAATCGTAAATGTATTTTGTGGTTAAATTTGTTGATTGATAATCAATCTGGTAAATTTGATTGTCATCATTGAAATGATAAAAGTATTCTTTTTTGGTAGTTGTCTTTTTTGGTGAACTTTCGGTGACTTCTTCTCCTTTGTACAAAATGTTTTTCTTTTGGACATATTTGTAATCTGCCGAAGAAAAAGCTGGAGTTTGAGTTTCATTTTCCAAATTGGTTTCGGTTGTGTCTTTATCTTTGGCTACATTGATAGTCTCAATATCTATATGTGAAATATAACCTTTGTTGGTGTAGCTGAAAAAATGCTTTTTTGAGAGTATGTACTTGTAATTTTGCTCAAATTCTTTGGTTGAGCCTTCAGTGTTAAATTTATAAAAATTATTGATCAATTCAGAATCACCTGTTGTGTTCCCTTTTGCGTTTATCGAAAATTGCTGCTCATGCATTTGAGTTACATTTCCTTTTAGTCCAAGAGTTTTTACATTAGAACCATACAATTCTAACAGGGGATTAGTTTTTAAAGATTCATCTGAAATTTGTGCAAATACTGGATTTATTAAAAGTAGTAGGCTTATAATAAAAAGATTTTTTTTAATGGTATTCATTGGGGGCTTTTGGGGTTATGTTTTTTGCAAATATAATTAATATGACATTGATTTAGGAGCAGAAATATCAGGCTTTTTTGTTAATATCGTCCCGTTTTTCGTTGTAATCTTATAAGCCGAACCCCGGCTTATAAGGATTTCCACTTCAACCGGGGCTAAGGGGAGGTATTTAGCTTTTTTGTTATGATCAAAAAGAAAACAAAATTTCAAACAAAACTTTATGAAAAAACCGTCTCTAAAAATAGTAAGAGACGGGTTGTTATATAAAAAATGATTTCGATTGTTTAAAGTCTTTGCAAATCAAACAAAAAACTAAAATCAAAAACACTTGATATTCAATGAAGTAGCTGTTATAATTTTAAATTAATAGAAGTCTGATTAGTTAAAATATACATAAGAAGAGTAAATAGGGAGACAAACTCTATAAATAGAACCATATAAAACACAAGTATTCTCCAACTAAATCCTAGAATGGAATATTTTTTATAAGCAGCATTAAAATAAGTCCAAAGAGGGAATAAAATAATAAATAAGTAAAAGAATGGTTTAATAAGACTTATAAAGTATTCAATTTTCTCAAACGTGTCCAAAAGTGATAACAAGTTTACGGATAAGCATAAAACTAAAATTCCCAATAAATTAATTCCTCCAATGATGAAATGTTCCGCTAAGTTGAGTTTTAATTTTTTGAAAATTATAAAAGCATTTAAAGCAATTAAAGGAACGAAACCAAACAATAGAATTTTTAGATTATTTGATAAAAAGGTTATAAGTTTTAATCCGCTATCTACATTTTTAGGCACTGATGACGGATTTATTTCATGATGATAATGGACTGTTAAGATGTTTAAACCGATTAACATTAGAATGAGATAAAAAACATTATAGTATTTTACTCTTTTACCTTTAATGTAATCTAATGCCGCTTGTCCAGGCCTTGTAAACGTTTCTTTTATTGTTAGAAAAATACCTTTTTCTAAATGCCAAACACCATGAATAATGTTATGGAAAAAAAAGTGTTTTAGGGTAATGGTATGTGTGTTGTTTTTTTGTCCACAATTTTGGCAATAATTACCGGTTACAGGTTGTTCACAGTTTAAGCATTGATTATGATTCATATAGCTATGTTTTGATTTTGTGAATTTACAAAAAAAATGATTTTATTTAGCTGATAAAAGTAAGAATTTTTAGTTTAAAAAAGAAAAAGCTTTCAGTTGAATTACTGAAAGCTTTTAAAAGTTATATTTTTTGAATTTTACTTTTTCTCAATCCACAATCTGGCATTCACAAAAGCTTCATGCCAAGGAGTAACCTCGTCATTTCTGTCTTTTGGATAATGTGCCCAGTTCCATTGGAAAGTGGAACGCTCAATATGAGGCATCATTACCAAGTGACGACCTGTTTTGTCACACATCATTGCGGTATTGAAAGCTGATCCATTTGGATTGGCTGGATATCCTTCGTAACCGTATTTTCCAACGATGTTGTATTGATCTTCTGCGTATGGCAAATTGAATTTTCCTTCACCATGTGAAACCCAAACTCCAAGAGTGCTTCCTGCCAAAGTCGATAACATCACCGATTTGTTTTCTTGAATTTTTACGGAAGTAAAAATACTTTCGTGTTTGTGACTTTCATTATGATGTAATTTTCCGTGAACTTCATGCTCAGGGTTAATCACTTCCAATTCCATAAATAATTGACAACCGTTACAGATTCCAACAGATAAAGTGTCTTCTCTTTTGAAGAAGTTTTTCAATGCTGTGTTTGCTTTTTCGTTGTATTTGAAAGCTCCTGCCCAACCTTTGGCAGAACCCAAAACATCTGAATTTGAGAATCCACCAACAGCTCCAATGAATTGAATGTCTTCCAGATTTTCACGTCCCGAAATCAAATCGGTCATGTGAACGTCTTTTACGTCAAATCCAGCCAAGTACATTGCGTTAGCCATTTCACGCTCAGAGTTACTTCCTTTTTCACGAATGATTGCTGCTTTCGGTCTTGGTTTTGATGCGTCGATTATAGGTTTTTTTCCTGTGAAATGAGTTGGGAAAGTATAGTTTAATACTTGGTTTTTATAATTGTCGAAACGTGCTTGTGCAGTTCCGTTTTTAGATTGTTTTTGGTCTAACAAGAAAGAAGTCTTGAACCAAATATCTCTGTATTTGGCAATATCCAATTTACAAGGACCAAAGTCTAAAGTTGCTTCACTTGTTGCATTTCCTAATTTGAAGAAAGATACATTGTTGGCGCTCAACTTAGCTTCAACCGTTTCGTCTGAATTGGCTTGGAAAACAACAGCTATATTTTCGGCAAAAAGATATTTGATGATGTCTTTTTCTTCGAAAACAGAGAAGTCAATTTTGGCCCCCAAATTCACATCAGCGAAACACATTTCAAGTAAAGTAGTAATCAAACCACCGCTTCCGATATCGTGTCCTGCTAAGATTTGATTGTCTAAAATTAATTCCTGCAATGTATTAAATGCATTTTTAAAGAATGCAGCGTCTTTAATAGTCGGTGCATCATTTCCGATTGCATTCAGCGTTTGTGCCAATGAAGAACCTCCTAATTTGAAGTCGTCTTGAGATAAATTGATATAATAAATAGAACCTCCATCTTTTTGTAAAACAGGCTCCACTACTTTTCTAATATCGATACAGTTTCCACCAGCAGAAATAATTACCGTTCCCGGTGCGATTACTTCGTCGTTTGGATATTTTTGTTTCATCGAAAGTGAATCTTTTCCAGTTGGAATGTTGATTCCTAATTCGATTGCAAAGTCTGAACAAGCTTCAACGGCCGAATACAAACGAGCATCTTCGCCTGCATTTTTACAAGCCCACATCCAGTTGGCCGAAAGAGAAATACCTTTCATTCCGTCTTTGATTGGAGCCCAAACGATATTTGATAATGATTCAGCAATTGCTGTTCTTGTTCCTGCAACAGGATCAATCAAAGAAGCAATAGGCGAGTGTCCAATTGAGGTTGCAACTCCTTCTTTTCCTTGGTAATCCAATGCCATTACTCCAACATTGTTCAAAGGTAATTGCAAGGGTCCAGCACATTGTTGTTTGGCTACTTTTCCGCCAACGCAACGATCCACTTTGTTAGTCAACCAGTCTTTACAGGCAACAGCTTCCAATTGCAATACTTGCTCTAAGTAAGTTGCTATGTTTTTTACGTTATATTCTAAATTTGAATAATTGTAGTTAATTGTATTGTCGGTCATTACCGTTTTTGGAGAACTTCCAAAGAAATCTTCCAAAGCATAATCCATTGGTTTTAAACCAGTAGTTTTTGATTCGAAAGTAAAACGGTGGTCACCAGTTACATCTCCTACTTGGTACATTGGAGAACGCTCTCTGTCTGCAATTCGTTGTAACGTATCAATATCTTTTTTACCAATAACCAATCCCATTCTTTCTTGAGATTCGTTACCAATGATTTCTTTTGCAGAAAGGGTTGGGTCGCCAACTGGCAATTTGTCCAAATCGATTAAACCTCCAGTTTCTTCCACTAATTCCGAAAGACAGTTTAAGTGTCCACCTGCTCCGTGATCGTGAATGGAAACGATTGGGTTATTGTCACTTTCTACCAAACCACGAATGGCGTTGGCAGCACGTTTTTGCATTTCCGGGTTGGAACGTTGTATAGCGTTTAATTCGATTCCAGAACCAAAAGCTCCAGTGTCTGCCGATGATACAGCTGCACCACCCATTCCAATTCTATAATTTTCTCCACCAAGGATAACGATTTTGTCTCCTTCTTGTGGTTTGTGTTTGATGGCTTGATCTAATTTTCCATAACCAATTCCACCGGCTTGCATAATTACTTTATCGTAACCAATTTTACGGTCATTTTCTTGGTGTTCGAAAGTCAAAACTGAACCTGTGATAAGCGGTTGTCCAAATTTATTTCCAAAATCAGACGCTCCATTTGAAGCTTTTATCAAGATATCCATTGGGGTTTGATACAACCATTTTCTTTCAGTTACAGCATCTTCCCATGGTCTGTTTTCTTCCAAACGAGAATAAGAAGTCATATAAACTGCAGTTCCTGCCATTGGCAATGAGCCTTGTCCACCAGCCAAACGGTCACGAATTTCTCCTCCAGATCCTGTTGCAGCTCCGTTGAAAGGCTCTACAGTTGTTGGAAAATTGTGTGTTTCTGCTTTTAAGGAGATAACCGAATCAAATTCTTTTATTTCGTAAAAATCAGGTTTGTCGGCAGTTTTTGGAGCAAATTGCTGTACTCTTGGCCCTTTTACAAAAGCAACGTTGTCCTTGTAAGCCGAAACAATATCGTTAGGGTTTTCCTGAGATGTTTTTTTGATTAATTTAAAAAGAGAAGTTTCTTTTTCTACACCATCAATAACAAAAGTTCCGTTGAAAATTTTGTGACGACAGTGCTCTGAATTGGCTTGAGAGAAAGCGAAAATCTCTGAATCCGTTAATTTTCTACCTAATTTGGTTGATAAA
Source organism: Flavobacterium sp. P1_E4 (assembly GCF_056405915.1). NCBI lineage: Bacteria > Pseudomonadati > Bacteroidota > Flavobacteriia > Flavobacteriales > Flavobacteriaceae > Flavobacterium > Flavobacterium sp. P1_E4. Next base: position 34,397 of record NZ_JBFUBE010000021.1, on the reverse strand, counting down.
TTATCCAAATATTCTACTTCTTCCTGACTTAAAGCCAAACCTTCAGTTTTGTTATAAGCAGCAATATCATCAATATCCAAAATAGCTTCTGGTTGAATATGAATCGTGAATATATCTTGATTTAACTCAGTATATTTTTGCGAAAGCATAGGATCGAAATCATTGAAATCAGCCGTTGCTTTCTGGAACTCTTCAATGCGAATGATTCCTGAAATTCCCATATTCTGAGTAATTTCTACCGCATTGGTACTCCAAGGAGTAATCATGGTGGCACGTGGTCCAACAAAAAAATCCGTCAATGCGGATTTCTCTATTTTATTTGCGTCGGCAAAAAGCCAGTTGAGTTTTGAAATGTCTTGAGCCGAAATTTCGTTTTGCGTTTGTACGGCAAAAACAGTTTTGCTTTGGTTTTCAAAGAAATGGATCATTGTTGTGTAGTTTGTTGTATTTAACGGTGCAAATTTAGGTTAAATATATAGTAAGAGCAAATGTGAAAAGCAAAGTATTCTGAAAATTTAAAAAGGTAAAAAAACTGCCTGAATCAGCATCCTTTAGTTCGCTGTATTTAGCCTTGTTGTAATAAAAAAGCGCAAATGGGAAATAATTTATAACTTTACAAAAAGAGAAAAATAAACAAGTAAAAAATAGACTTTTACATATATCCAAGCTTTGTGAGTTTTGTATGTTTTGAGTTAGCAGTAATTTTACGAGTAACACAAAATTAAGCATGTTGGATTCACTAATTAAAATCAAACAATTTCAATCATTTACTACGGTAGCCGAAATTAAAACCCCATATTATAACATTATTATGGTTGACGGGGCTTCCTCTTTTTCTGTCGATTTTACGAAATATGAATCAACAGGTAGGCATTTGCTTTTTTTAGCTCCCTATCAGTGTTTGAATTGGCATGATTCTTCGACAGCATTTGCAAATATTATTCAATTTCATGGAGATTTCTACTGTATTGAGTACCACAAAAAAGAGGTTGCATGCAATGGGATTTTGTTTAATAATATATATCAACAGCCTTTTGTAGCGGTTTCTGATCTGGTTTACGATGAGATTAATACGATTATTCAGAAAATGCAGATTTTGGGTCTTTCCGAGTTGAATTCGGATATCTCAATTGTTAAATCTTATCTCCAGCTTATTTTGGCTCTGTGTAGTAAAGAGAAACTGCTAAATGAGGCTTATTTTGTAAAAGAATCAGCTAAACATGACGATATTTTAAATTTCCAATCTTTATTAGACAAGCACTTTCTAGAATCAAAAGAAGTGGAGTTTTATGCTTCCAAATTATGTTTGTCGAAAGATGCGTTCAGTAAAAAAATCAAAAAAAATTTCGGAAAATCTCCGTCTAAACTAATTCAGGAGCGAATTGTGTTGGAAGCTAAAAAACTATTGCATTTAACGTATAAGCCCATCAAGATAATTGCAAGTGAACTCAATTTTGAAGATGAATTTTATTTTAGCAGATACTTTAAAAAAGGAGTTGGTGTTTCACCAAAAAAGTTTAGAGAAGATGTTGGAATTTCTATTGTGGCTAAACAGTCCATGCAAAACCCTATTTAGTCCATTCTTGTATTTTAAATTGTTATATACCTTTGTATTCTAATCAAAAACAATTACGAAATGGAAAGTATCACTAAATTTTTTGCTTCAGGGCAAAGTTATTTTATCGATTTTATAAGGGTTGCAATATTTGTTGTAATGGTTTGGATTGGAGGCTTGAAAGCTTTCAACTATGAGGCCGATGGGATAGTGCCATTCGTTATAAACAGTCCTTTTATGAAATTCTTTTATCATAACACGGGTAATACGGCCAAAAATGATAGAGGAGAAACTGTAGCAGAATATAATTTGTATAAAAATCTAGAAGGCAAAACAGTACAAAAGAATATAGATTGGCATATAAGTAATGGAACCTATACTTTTTCTTATGGTCTGGGATCCGTTATCGTAATTATCGGGCTATCTGTATTGCTGGGTATTTGGTTTCCTAGAATAGGATTTTGGGGAGGGATTTTAACTGCTGGTATGTCAATTACCACACTAACATTTTTAATAACAACTCCAGAAGTTTACGTTCCAAATTTAGGTGGAGATTTTCAGACTCCTCAATATGGTTTTCCATATTTGTCTGGAGCTGGACGATTGGTAATAAAAGATATAATTATGCTCGCTGGTGGGTTAATTATTGCATCTAATAGTGCTCAAAAAATCATAAGCTCTTCTATTAAATCATAAAAACTACCATTTTCGATTTTATTTAGGAAACAGTTTGTTCTGATACACACCTAAATCTGGCGGAAGTGTTCTGCTGATTCCCAGAATATCAAGCGACCATTAAAAAAAGCGACAATTATGTCGCTTTTTTTAATGGTGTTAAACTTTTAATTAGTTGATTATTATCTTTTTATTGATAGATTTTGAATCATCTGTTATTTTAACCAAATAAATTCCTTTTGAAATTGTAGTTATCGATACCGAGAGATTGGTTAATGTTTTCTTTTTCAAAAATGTATTGCTCTAATATTTCTGTTTTACTTCTTAGGTACTACGTTAATCTACTTCCTAGATTATTGCAAGTGTCAGTTGTATCGGAATCCATTGTGTATTCCTAACTATTCTTGAAATGAACGTTTAATTTTCTTAAATGTTTGGAATACACTCAAGTATTGTAACAAAATAGTTTCTGGATTTTATTTTTTAGGGATTTATAAATAAATACTGAATAGTTTTTTTACTATTTTTAGCGCCTCAGTCTAAATGAACTTATGAGGAATTTTATAATCGTTTGTTATTTGTTAAATTGTATTTTTTCTTTTTAGTCATTTCTTAACCCCTTATCATGAATCTTAAAAAAATAGTAAGTACATATTGGAGATTTTTAATTCTGTTGGGCATAACAATTTTATTTGCTCTACTTTTTTCTTATGTTCTTGATTTTTATTTGAATGATAATGTGGATAAAGTTTATGAAAACACTTCGAATGATTTTCAAAAAGAAACAGAAACTATTTTTCTTCAAAATTCAAAAAACCTAACAGATTTAATTAGTATTATTTCTAATTCAGATGAATTGGTTAATGCAGTCAATAGTCAAAACACGAAGTATTTCGATAGTCAGATGACTAAACTGCTTGAATATAATAGGGTTTTTATTGGAGGATATAATTTAGATAAGCAACTGGTTTTTTTTGGTAAAAAAAGAATTAGAATAATTGATTTTGTTCCTGAAAAGAAATTTTCAGAGCTTTATATAAACAAGCATATTCGCTATTATATTAAAAACGAAGATGGTGTTTTTGAAGTGTTTGGTACAATTTTGAATGCTTCAAACGATCCTACAAAAGAAAAAGCACCTTTAGGATATCTTTTTTTAGTTCGAATTTTAGATCAAGGGTATGTTGATTATATTGGAAATTTGACGCATTCTAAAGCCCAATTGTTAACTGATAACACTAATGCGCCAGAAATTAGTTCTAAATTGATTAGAGCCGAAATTAATTTAAAAGACAGCAATAATAAAGTCATTGCGAAACTATTTTTTGACAGAGATTTTGATTTGAATTTTTCTTTGGGAATTAAAAATATTTTGATAGTGTTACTTTTATCAATACTTAGTGTAGTTTTTTTGGGCTATTTATTGAATAAATGGTTTTTTGATCCATTAAAAATAGTGACTTCTTTTCTTGAAATTGGAGATAGAAATGCAATCAATAAATTAAAAAAGTATGGAGGTGAGTTTCGATATATCAGTAAACTTTTTCAAATTAATATCCGCCAAAAAGAACAATTGATATTATCAAGAAACATAGCTGAAGAAAATGGAGAGCTTAAGTCTGCTTTTTTGGCCAATTTATCTCATGAGATAAGAACTCCCATGAATGCTATTGTTGGATTTAGTGATTTAATAAGGAGTCAGAATATAAGCGATGCGGAAAGAGATGAATATTTGATGATTATTAATAAAAGTGGGCATGATTTAGTTTCTATTATTGAAGATCTTATTGAAATGTCAAAAATTGATGCCAATCAAGTTACACCAAAGATTTGTGAAGTTGATTTAGATAAATGCTTTAAAGAATTGCAGGAATCTATAGCGATAACTATACCTAGAAATAAGAAAATAGAGTTGCATATCATTCCTAGTAAAAGTCCTCTAACTCAGCTGATTTTGACAGATGAAATTAAATTAAAGCAAATTATGCTAAATTTAATAGGTAACGCTATTAAATTTACGGATTTTGGGTCTGTTTCTTTTGGATATGAAATCAATGAAGTAGAAAAAATAATTAAACTTACCGTTAAGGATTCTGGTAAAGGAATTCCTAAAGAAGGTTTGCAGTATATTTTTGATCGTTTTAGAACAGTTGATTCAAATTCGACCGCTAAAGCAAGTGGGTTGGGATTAGGTTTGGCTATTTCCAAGGCTTATATTAAGCTTTTGGGAGGGTCTGTAGTAGTCGACTCTGTTGTTGGATTAGGAACAGTGTTTGTGGTAACACTTCCTTTTGAATATGCTGATCCACAATCAATTGTTTTGCCCGAGATTAAAAATAATGTGTCTACTAGTTTAGGGAATGAAATCATTTTGATTGCAGAAGATAATAATGTGAATTTTATATTATTAAAGAAGATTTTAACTGCTAGAAATTACACGATTCTTAGAGCAAGCAATGGGCAAGAAGCAGTAGATATGTGTAAAAATCAGGAAATCAATTTAGTTTTTATGGATATAGAAATGCCTGTAATGGACGGAATTAAGGCTTTTCAAAATATTAAAAATCTTAAACCTAATCTATCTATCATTGCTCAAACAGCACATGCTTCAATAGAAGATGAAGAACGAATATTGTCATTAGGTTTTGATAGTTATATCACTAAGCCTTTGAAAAAAGAAAAAATATTCGAATTGTTAGATGCTTTATTGTAATTAGGGATTACTTAAAAAGTATTTAAAATTATTTATTTAGGAAATGGCTTGTTTTGATAAGCTCCTAAATCGGGAGGTAATGTTCTGGTAATTCCTAGAATATCAAGTGGAATTAAATAAGCCGAATTTCCTTTTGCGAAAGCGGATGAAGTATCGTCGATATTGAAATTATTGATATTGGGATTAAAGAATTTTGGGTCCTTATTGAGAATAATATCATTGTAGTGAACTGGATCGGTGTCGAATTGATAATCTGGATCTTTGGTAACACTAGACTTAATTAAACAATTATTGAATTGGTATTCGAAAGCAGCTCCTGATTTTTTATCCAAAAGCATTTCGTTCGAATACGAACCATAAATGATGCAATTATTGAAAGTTGCTCCAGTAAGGTCTTTGGTTTCTGGAGTGGCACCATCTATATAATTGCTAATATATACCGCCACTTGTTCAGGACTAGACCAGTCATTATTGAAGGTTGAGTGCGTGAACTTGTAATTTCCACCGTAGGTACAGGCTAAGCTGGCTTGCCCTGTGTAATTAATAACAATGTTTTCTCCTTCTATTAAAGCATTTTTGGCTTGAATTCCATAATGGGTGCAATTGTAAATCTGGGTATTTTTTATAGGCATGGTTGTTCCGTCATTGCCTTCGATAAATAGTCCAACTGTAGCGTTTTTGAGTGTTAGATTTTGAATTGTATTATTGGTGCTTCCGTTTTGTAGCCATACAGTACCCCATTGTCCTGGAATATAACCGAAATCAGGTTGCTGACGATCACCACCGAAAAACACTTCATTTTCTAGTTTATCAGTTGTGGATTTGCTACCGTTAATGTGAATAGAAGCGTTTTTGGGTACGATGAGACCGGAATCAGAATGGAAATAAACCTTTGCCCCAGCTTCAAAAGTAACGGTTTCACCTTCGGGAACGGCAGCATATCCATAAATTACATAGGCTTTTTTGTTGGTGAAAATAAGTTCGTTTCCATGAATAGGATCGTTTTTGTCTAAATAAAAACCACTTATCTTTTCATTTCCAATTGGGAGCGTTTCTGTAGTTCCGTCTGTATTGAGGTTTGGGTATAATAGAATGGCGTCTTGTACCAAAGTCACTAATTCCACTTTCTGAAGATTTGCACCACTGTCAAATTCAATTTGGTCGGTATAAAGAAATTCAGTTGGAGTAGTGTTATCGCTTTCTACGGTTGTTTCTATGAAAATATAAAGACTGTCTTTGGCTAATAGTGTAACATTTTCGAACATTTTTCCTTGATTTCCCTGAGCGCCATCAACGCTCATTCGGTATTTTGAGTTTGCTCCATTGGCAAATTTAATGAGCGGTATGTTGATGTCATTTTTGGAATGGTTATACACTTTTAAAGCATACGTACTCGAACTCAAATTGGTAAAAACAGTGTCCAGATAAACGGTGTCTTTTGAAAAAGTTAAATCACCTGTACTGGCTACGGTTTCAAAATCACTACGACAAGAGCAAAATGAAAGTATAATTCCAGTTAAAAACAGTAAGGTGATTCGACGCATTTCGTTTTATTTTTTTGTAAAAATAGCAATAAAATAGATTTTTGGCTTTGTTACGAGGATTAGATTTTTACTTTCTTTAGCATTTCATTTATTTCTTTTTTGAATTATCAATTTAGCGTATTTTTACAATCTTTAAAATCAAGATATGACAATAGATAAAGATAAAATGCTCGAATATTGCAATCAGTTTTCCAAAAACACTTTGATGGAAACACTAAATATCGAGTTTATAGATGCAGGCGATGGATTTCTTGTTGCCAAAATGCCTGTGAATTCATCAGTACATCAACCTATGGGGTTGTTGCATGGAGGAGCTTCAGTGGCTTTGGCAGAAAGTGTTGGGAGTGCAGCTTCTCATTTTTTTATTAATGATAAAAACCAAGAAGTACGTGGTATCGAAATTTCGGCCAATCATCTAAAAAGTATTCGTGAAGGCTTTGTTATTGGTACTGCCCGTATTATCCATAAAGGGAGAAGTTTGCATCTTTGGGAAATTAAAATCACGGATGAAGCTGGGAATTTAGTTTCGCTTTGCAAATTGACAAATATGGTTTTGACGAAAGAGAAATAATGTTATGAATAATTTTTTTGAAAAAGTGATTCAGCAACAACAGCAAAACTTACCTTTTGTTTTGTATATCAAACCCAATTCGGAAATTGTGATTGGAATGTTTCAGCAAAATGATAATTTGTATGATGTAGTTGATTTTACCGAAAAAGGTTTTGTTTTTTCTTCTTTTGATGGACATAGAAATTATATTATTCCTGAAGAGTATTCCGAAATAAAGCGTTTTGCATTTGATAAAAAAGAGGTTTCTGAAAATGAAAAAGAATTTGCTTCTCCCAATGAAATTGTCAAGGCAAATTTTGAAACATTAGTTGCCAAAGGAATTGAGGCAATTCAAGAGTATGAATTTCAGAAAGTAGTTTTGTCCCGAAAGGAAACTGTTTATTTGCTTGATTTTGATTTGGTTACAACTTTCGAAAACCTAGTTCAATTATATCCTGCGGCTTTTGTGTATTGTTTTTTCCATCCGAAGATTGGAATTTGGATAGGTGCAACGCCAGAGCAATTGTTAAAAGTGGAAGATGATATTTTTAAAACAATGGCTTTAGCTGGAACACAAAAAAACACTGGTTATGAGGAGGTTGTGTGGCAAGATAAGGAGAAACAAGAACAGCAATTCGTTACCGATTATATTGTTTCTGAGTTGAATAAAGTTTCAAATTCAATTTTAGTTTCGGAACCTTACAGTATAAAAGCGGGAAGTATTTGGCATATAAAAACAGATATCTCGGGTCAATTAAATTCGACTAAGAATTTAAAAGAAGTTGTTGGTTTGTTGCACCCGACTCCAGCAGTTTGTGGTTTGCCAAAATTGGAATCCAAACAGTTTATTTTGGACAATGAAAATTATGACAGGACTTTTTATACTGGTTATTTGGGTGAACTGAACAGTAGTTCCACATCGGATAAAACCAGTTCTGATTTGTTTGTCAATTTGCGTTGCATGGAAATTGAAATGGATCTAGATTTTAAAACGGTTAAAGCCAATTTATTTATGGGGTGCGGAATCACAAAAGACAGCATCCCCGAAAAAGAGTGGGAGGAAAGCGTAAATAAATCAATGACGATGAAGAGGGGATTTTAGATTGCAGATTACAGTAAATTAGAAATTGAATATTGAGAACATAATTTAGATTTTCTCTTATTAACATTAAAATAAAAATAGATGAAATTAGATATACTTGCATTTGGAGCACATCCCGATGATGTAGAATTAGGATGTTCCGGAACAATCTTAAAAGAGGTTTCCTTGGGTAAAAAGGTTGGAATTGTTGATTTAACCCGTGGGGAACTGGGTACTCGAGGTTCCGCTGAAATTCGTGATCAGGAAGCGAGTGATGCTGCAAAGATATTAGGGGTTTCTGTCCGTGAGAATTTGAATATGAGGGACGGTTTTTTTGTCAATGACGAAAAGCATCAATTGGAAATCATAAAGATGATCCGGAAGTACAAACCCGAGACTGTATTGTGTAATGCAATAGACGATAGACATATCGATCACGGAAAAGGAAGTAAATTAGTTTCGGATGCTTGTTTTTTATCTGGTTTGATGAAAATTGAAACGGTTCTTGATGGTGAAATCCAAAAACAATGGAGACCCAAAGTGGTTTATCATTATATACAATGGAAAAACATAGAACCTGATTTTGTTGTAGACATTACTGGATTCACGGATAAGAAAATCGAATCTATTTTGGCGTACCGCTCCCAATTTTATGATCCAAATTCGAAAGAACCAGAGTCACCAATATCAAGTAAAAACTTCTTGGAAAGCCTGAATTACCGTTCTAGGGATTTAGGAAGGCTAACTGGCGTTGAACATGCCGAAGGTTTTACTGTTGAAAGATATTTGGCAGTCAATAGTTTAGGGGATTTGAAGTAAAAAAGTTTAATTTTTTTTAATTTTTTGTTTGTAGAAGTAAACATTTGTTCTATATTTGCAACCGCTAAGCGCAAATGGTGGTTGTAGCTCAGCTGGTTAGAGCATCGGTTTGTGGTGCCGAGGGTCGCCGGTTCGAACCCGGTCATCCACCCAAAAGGCAAAAGCCTCGAAGAAATTCGAGGCTTTTTTTGTGGAGTTAAGTTTCGTGAAGGAATAATTATCAATTTCTTAATTTAAAATAAATTAGTTTTTGCTAAATTGCTTATAATTAACCAATTTAATAATAATCTATGGGAACATTTTTAGTTAGCAAAAGAAAGAATGATGAGTTTCAGTTTGTTTTAAAAGCAGGAAATGGACAAGTTATTCTTGCAAGTGAAGGTTATTCAACCAAAGCAGCTTGCGAAAACGGAATCGAGTCTGTGAGAAAGAATTCTCAAGTGGATGAAAGATTTGATAAGTTGGAAGCCAAAAACGGAAAGTTTTATTTTAACCTTAAAGCATCCAACGGTCAAATTATTGGTAGCAGTGAAATGTATGAGTCGGTTTCGGCACGCGATAACGGAATTGAATCCATAAAGAAGAATGCTCCAGATGCTGATGTAAAAGAAGATTTGTAATCAATTATTTTTATAGAGAAAGCTTCAAAGAAATTTGAAGCTTTTTTTTATGAAATTATTATTCTAGTTCTTTTGTTAGGACTTTGTTGTAGGTTCCTATCGGCTTGCGAGAGGGGTAGAAGCAAGCTACCGAAGTAGCGCGTATGACCCGACCGCATTATGGAAAGTGGGCGAATAAGCGGTATGTAAGATAGCCCACTTTCTATAATGGGGTCTCGCCCTAATCATTTTGAAAATATATTAAAATAACAAAGAGCTTTGAATTGCTCCAAAGCTCTTTGTTTATTTTGTTTTTGAAAACGGATTCTGAAGACTACTGAATAGGTTTGTCAACTACAATTCTTTCTGGTCTATTGGCCAAATCCCAAGCAATTACAAAAGCCAATTGAGTTCTTTTTGCCAAGGCATCATATTCTATTTTGTTTGGCTCATCTCCTTTTCCGTGGTAGTCTTCATGCACACCGCTGAAAAGAAACACAGATGGAATGCCTAATTTTGCAAAATTATAGTGATCAGAACGCTCGTAGAAATGATTTGGGTCTTTTGGGTCGTTGAATTTGAAATCTAAGTCTAAATGTGTGTATTTGTCGTTTTGAGCAACTGTAATGTTGTGCAAATCGCTAGACAATCTATCAGCACCAATTACATAAACATAATTGTTGGTTTTGGCATGTTCTACATCACGACGACCTATCATATCAATATTGATATCGGCTATAGTATTGGCTATTGGAAACAATGGGTTTTCGGAATAGTAACGTGATCCGTGCAAACCATGCTCTTCGCCCGTTACATGAAGAAACAAAATAGAACGTTTTGGCCCGTATCCTTCCTTTTTAGCTTTTTGAAAAGCTTCGGCAATTTGAAGGATAGCAACTGTTCCAGAGCCATCATCATCGGCACCATTATATACTTCACCGTTTTTCACGCCAACGTGGTCATAATGCGCTGAAATAACCAAAACTTCGTCTGGTTTTTCAGAACCTTCAATGTACGCCCAGATATTCTCCGAATCAGGTAGGTTTTCATTGCGTTTGGCATTCAAGTAAGCCGCCGGTACTGGTTGGTAATAACTTGTAGCTCCTTTTGGATAAGATATTTTACTTTTTTTGTATTGGTCAATAAGATATTTTCCAGCTTTTTTTTGCCCTTTGGACCCTGTGTCACGACCTTCCATTTCATCTGAAGCTACAATATAGAGTCTTGTTTTTAGCTTATCGGCTGTTATGGTGTTCATGAACTTTGTCGGGTCATCGTTGCTGACCGCTTTTTTTTGGGCAAAACTGGAAATAGTTGTGATAAACAACAAGAGGGTTAGGACTTTTTTCATTTAGAGATTGGGATAATTAAGTTATTATTTTTTTAATACTTCGTTTAAGAATAATTTGAAATGCTCGAAAGATCGTTCAGATGCTTTTTCATTGTAAGCGGCACCTTTTGAATTATCAGTTCCAGATTCTGGATTGGTAAAAGAGTGGACAGCATTGGCATAATAAATCATTTGCCAATCGGCTTTTGAGTCTTTCATCTCTTTTTGGAAGCTTGAAACCTCTTCCGAAGACACAAACGGATCATCGGCTCCATGGCATACTAAAATTTTTGTGGTAATAGGTTCAGTAGGTCTTAAATTGTCTTTGCCTAAGCCTCCATGAAATGATACGACTCCTTTTACATTCAAATTACCACGAGCTGCTTCAAGTGCTCCAGTTCCTCCAAAGCAATATCCGATAACCACAATGTTTTCTGGATTGGCTCCAGCTGCAATTAATTGTTGTAAGGCTAAAGAAATTCTTTTTTGATAGGCTTCAAAGTTCTTTTTATAAAATCCGGCACTATTTCCTGCTTCATTATTGTCTTTTGGGTAATTCCCTTCGCCATAAATATCAGCTATAAAGGCGTAGTATCCCATTTTTGAAAGTTTGTCGGCAGTGTCTTTTGAGAGTTTGTCAATTCCCCTCCAGGCTGGCAGGATTAAGATGCCCGGTTTTTGAGTACTACTCTTTACAGGTGAAATTTTAAAACCATTTAGAATCTGGTTTCCATCTTTATATTGTACCGGTTTTAATTGTGCAAATGCTTGACCACCAAATAATACCATTCCGAAAATTATGTATTTTAAGTTTTTCATATGTAGATATTTATTGTTTTTTATTGGTCATATGTAATTCGCATACCTTCATTAGTGCTTGCGACCAATTTAGAGTCATGCTCATTTCATGGCTTTGTTTTTTACAAATATCTAAATAAAAATGTTATAAAAAAACCTTGAAAGAATTAACTTTCAAGGTTTTGTTCGAATTTTAAAAATGAAATTATTTTATGAATTATTCTCCGGGATGGTAAGTACGCTCGGCATTTTTTTCAATGTCTTCTCTGTAGAACAAGACGTCTTTGAATTGGCCTTTTTGATACATTACCGCTTGATCCATAAAGTGTTTTGATTTTAGATCACTACTATTTCCACCTGCCAAAAGAGATTTGGCTTTTATTTTTGCACCAAATTCAACAGCACAAACAAAACTGTTTCCACTATAGCCATATCTTTTTTTAGTTCCAATTTGGTAGCTACTTTTATAAGCTGGTAAGCAGCCCCAAAGAGCAGTTGTATTTCCTATTGGTAAACTTTCGAATGTATCATTATAGGTCAGATTAATATCGCCAGAGAAGCGCTGAAATCTGTTGAGTTCTCCCCATGGGATTTGCCAAGTACCGAATTTTGTTTTTAGCTCGGATATTACGCTTTGCAATTGAGGAATAAGTTGTTCTGCAGTTGCAGTTTTAGCAAATTGGATTGTATTTTCAACTTGATCCATTTCGTCTTGATCGACATATGACTTTTGAATAATAGGATTCAATTTATATCCCCATTCGTTTGCCAAAGTTGTGGCAACAGAACTTTCATTGGCATAGTAATCCCATTTTTTTAATACCGTAATGGGTTCTATTAATTCATTATAAAGAGGATTTTCGGGTTGTATATTTTTTTCAAAACTAGAAACCAAGGCAGGGATTAATACCTCAAAAAGCGAAAGTTTTGTGTCATACCCATCAGCTATTACTTTGTCTAATGTGTAATCAGTGCCTTTGCTTAATAGACGAACAGCATTTATTGCTCTAAAATTTTCACCATCAGGAGCCATGTAGGTCAAATAATTTTCTTTTTTTGGACTGTTGATCCCCGCAACACTGTAAGGAGTGGAATTACAGTTTTGTAACCAACCATTTTTTGGATTGAAGAGATGTACCGTTTCGGACGGATTGTGCAAACCTTGCCATTGTGTTGCCGAAGTAGTTCCGTCAATAACTTTGGCCCAGTTTAAGTTTTTATCCCGAATAGGAATGAAATTGCCATGCCAATAGGCAATATTTCCTTTGTTATCGGCATATACTGTGTTGTTGGAAGTGTTGGCTTTCAATTCCATCACTTTTTTATAATCATCAAAGCTTTTGGATTTTATTCGCAACCAACTTTGTTCCAAACTTTTCATTGAACGGTTATTGGATTTTAGACTAATCCATTTGTCTTCCCTTTTAGCCATAACAGGGCCGTTATTCGTAAAATAAGTTTTGAATGTTTTTGGAATTAATTTGCCGTTTTCTAAATAGCTGATTGTAATGTTTTTTTCGATAACAGGGAATAATTTATGGTCGTATTCGTAAAATAGTTTTTTGTCTTTGGTAACTATTTTTTCAGCGTACATGTCGGCCACATCTACATTGGAAGAAGTGTGCATCCAGCCGCAGTTTTCATTAAATCCCTGATAAATGAAAAATTGCCCCCAAGTTACCGCTCCATAGGCATTCAATCCTTCTTCGCTGTTTATTTGTATTTCGGGTCTAAAGTAAAAAGTGGTGTGTGGATTAATATATAAAATGGCATTCCCATTGGCTGTTTTTGAAGGAGCTATTGCAAACCCATTCGAACCCGTTTGCATATCTTTTACTTTTTCTGTGTAGGTGACTTTGTCGTCACTTCCATAAAATGATTTCAGCTCGGCATCAGATAAGCCAGCGGTGTTTATCGCACCAATACTGCCATCAGTCCATAACAAAGGAAACCAAGGTTCAAAATGGGTAATTATTAACGGTTTAACTTCGGGGTGGTTGTGCAAATAAAAGTTGATGCCGTCTGCGTAGCCATTCAATAATTTTTTGAGCCAAGGAGCTGCATTTTTGTAATCGGCTTTGGCTTCATCCTCATCTATCAACAAGCGAATTTCCAAATCATTGTACAAAGCAGCTTTTCCTTTTATTTCTGCCAGTCGTCCCAGTTTGTCTATATAATTGTATTCGACTCTCTTGAAGTCGTCTTCGCATTGTGCATACAGCATTCCAAAAACGGCATCGGCATCCGTTTTTCCATAAACATGTGCAATTCCCCAGTTATCTCTAATGATGGTGATTTGTTGGGCTAATTTTTGAAGCCGATTAATTTCTTTGCTATCTAGCTTTTGGGCTGTAGCATTGTTGTTGAAACTAAATATTATCAACCATAACAGAGAAATTATGTATTTACATTTTTGCATATTTTTAAGTTTAAAACTTGAAAATGAACACTAAATTCTAAGACAGACAGTATTTATTTTAACCATATGAGTCATATAAGTTTTTTTTAAAAGCCTGTCAAGTTGATAAAAAGTGCAAATAAGTTAAATATTCATTTTAAAGTTATGTAGTTAATCTTAAATGAACTTTTGACTTTGTTTTTTTTTAAAAATAATTAACTTATATGACTTTAATATTTTAGCTTATTTACAAGCTTATATTTCGTTTAAAAGCACAGCCCAATTCAATTAATGAATCGGTTTTTGCAATTCCTGGTATGTTGTCAATTTGTTCATAAAGTAGTTTTCTCATATGTTCATGATCTTTGGCAATCATCTTTATATAAAGAGTATAGGAACCAGTTATAAAATAACACTCTGTGATTTCAGGTATTTTTTTTAATTCTTCAATAACTCTTGAGGAATCATGGTCTTTTTTTAATGTGATTCCAGTGAAAGCACCCCAATCATAGCCTATTTTTTTTTCGTCTAGAGTAGGCTTGATTCCAGTTATGATTCCATTTTCTAATAAACGATTGATACGTTGGTGAACCATCGTATTTGATATTTTTAAATTGGTCGCAATTGCCGAGAAGGCCATCCGTCCATCTTTTTCTAATTCTTTTATAATATTGATGTCAAATTCATCTAATATATCCATTTTTATGTTTTTTTAAAGTTAAAATCACTTTTTTTAGGGTTATAAAAGTAATTATTTTTTTATTTATATTTTTTGATGAAAATCCACTTAAATGTTAAATTAAAAATATGACTTATTTTTTGTTTAAAAAAAATAATTTTTAATTCAAAATGTTAGATTTAAGTCAAAAATAAGTTTTTTTTGCTTGAAAATAAAAATTTTAATTACTTTTGTTTTCTTAATTCTAAAAACCAACTAATCATGACACATACAACGCAAGAACTTTCTTCCAAATCAGAAGTTTTAATTGAAAAAGAAAATAAATATGGAGCCCATAATTACCACCCACTGCCGGTTGTTTTAGAGAAAGGCGAAGGGGTTTATGTATGGGATGTTGATGGGAAAAAATATTTTGACTTCTTATCGGCTTATTCAGCAGTGAACCAAGGACATTGTCATCCAAAAATTGTTGGAGCAATGATGGAACAAGCACAAAGATTGACATTGACTTCACGTGCATTTTATAATGACCAATTAGGAGTTTATGAGGAGTATATAACCAATTATTTTGGTTTCGATAAAGTGTTACCAATGAACACAGGTGCAGAAGCCGTAGAAACGGCTTTGAAATTGTGTAGAAAATGGGCTTATGAAGTAAAGGGAATTTCTGAAAATCAAGCACAAATTATTGTATGTGAGAATAATTTTCACGGAAGAACTACAACTATTATTTCGTTTTCAAATGATGAAGGAGCTCGAAAAAGCTTCGGTCCTTTCACTGAAGGATTTATAAAGATACCTTATGATGACACTGAAGCATTGGAAAACGCTTTGAAATCATCAAAAAATATAGCTGGATTTTTGGTGGAGCCTATTCAGGGAGAAGCTGGAGTCTATGTTCCTAGTGAAGGTTATTTAGCGAAAGCCAAAGCACTTTGCGAAGCACACAATGTATTGTTTATTGCTGATGAAGTTCAAACTGGTATTGCCAGAACTGGTAGATTATTGGCGGTACATCATGAAAATGTGCAACCAGATATCTTGATCTTGGGGAAAGCAATTTCGGGAGGAGTTTATCCAGTATCAGCAGTTTTGGCCAATAATGAAATCATGAATGTTATCAAACCAGGACAACACGGATCTACTTTTGGTGGAAATCCTATTGCTGCTGCAGTTGCCATTGCCGCTCTTGAGGTTGTTCGTGAAGAAAATTTATCTGAAAATGCAGAAAAATTAGGAATCATTTTGAGAAAAGGCCTTAACGAAATTGCAGAACGTAATCCATTAATCTCTTTGGTAAGAGGAAAAGGTTTGTTGAATGCCATTGTAATCAACAGTGGAGAGGATTCAGATTTGGCTTGGGACATCTGTCTTCGTTTTAGAGATTACGGATTATTGGCAAAACCAACTCATGGTAACAAAATACGTTTCGCTCCACCATTGGTAATTACTGAAGCTCAAATTCAAGAATGTCTTGTCATTATTGAAAAAGCTTTAAATGATTTTAAATAATCTATAGGAATGAATAAGGTTATTAAGATTATCAAAAACCGATCGGATATTGGGGCAGGAACCCGTGGATCTGATATGGGGATTGATGCAATAGAAATTGCGGCGATAAACAAGAACAGTGATTATTTTAATGAATATGAATTTGAAGATGTAAAAACACATAACGAATCCATATATGATAAATACCGCAGTTCTGTTGCCAAAAGAATTGAACATGTTGTTGAACAATGTACACGTGTTAATAATGCTGTAAAAAAGAGCTTAACCAATAATTATTTTCCATTAGTTTTATCTGGAGATCATTCTTCGGCTTTGGGAACCATTAGCGGCATAAAAGCTGCTTATCCCGAGCAAACAGTTGGTGTCATATGGATTGATGCACATGCTGATTTGCATTCTCCTTACACAACACCTTCCGGGAATATTCATGGAATGCCATTGGCGGCCGTACTTGGTGACGATAATTTAGACTGTCAAGTCAATAATGTTGCTAAGGATACCCAAGAACATTGGGACGAAATGAAAAATATTGGTATTGATGGACCGAAAGTTTTGGCTGAAAATTTAGTCTATTTTGGTGTTCGGGATACCGAAGAAGCAGAAGATAAGCAAATCGAAAAACTGCATATTCGAAACTATAAAGTAGATGAGGTTCGCTATAGAGGATTAGAAATTTGTGTAGATGAAGCTTTGTCTAAATTAGCACACTGTGACGTTTTATATATTTCATTTGACGTAGACTCCATGGATTGTGATTTGATTTCGTTTGGAACTGGAACTCCCGTTCCAAGAGGATTTGATCAATATGAGATTATCGACATTATCAATCAAATTATTCAGTCCAAGAAAGTAGTTTGTATTGAGGTTGTTGAGGTAAATCCGCTATTGGATACCAAAGGAAATAAAATGGCCGAAACCGCTTTTCAGGTTTTGGAAGCGATAACAGCTACTCTTGTTTTGCCTATTGAATAATTAGTTTAAGATTAAGAATTTGCCCAAAATCTCAAGTTTTGGGCTTTTTTTTGTCTAATAGTCAAAAATGGTTCTTTTTTAGAAAATAATAAGCAAATTTATTTTTGTCAATATTTTAAATACTTATATTTGTATAAGTATTAATACTTAGTTATTTCGAAAATAGTACCATTTATACCTTGAGATCATGATACAAATAAATAAGCCAAAGTTAACAATAGTAGGAGCTGGACCAGGTGATGTTGAATTGATTACCCTTAAAGCGATAAAAGCATTAGAAGAAGCTGATGTTGTTTTGTATGATGCCTTGGTCAATGAAGAGTTATTGCAGTATGCCAAACATGCTGAAATTATATTTGTTGGAAAACGTTTTGGTTGTCATGCATACAGCCAAGATCAAATTAACGATTTGATTGTGTTAATGGCCAAAAAGTATGGTCACGTTGTTCGTTTAAAAGGAGGAGATCCTTTTGTTTTTGGAAGAGGAAGCGAAGAAATTGATTTTGCATTGCAATTTGGAATTGAAACTGCAATTGTTCCAGGAATATCATCTGCATTGGGTGTGCCAGCTTCCAACGGAATTAGTTTGACACAAAGAAAGATTGCTGAGAGTTTTTGGGTAATTACCGGAACAACTTCGGATCATAAATTGTCGAAGGATGTTAACTTAGCTTCACAATCTTCTGCGACTGTGGTTATTTTGATGGGAATGAATAAACTGAATGAGATTGTTGCTTTGTACCAAAATAATAGAACCGATGATTTACCAATTGCAATTATCCAAAACGGTACCCAAAAGTCCCAAAAGAAAGTTATAGGAACAATCAGTAATATTGAAGGCTTAGTTAAAAAGAACGAAATTGCTTCACCAGCGATTATCATAATTGGCGAAGTGGTTAAAAATGCTTCGGCGTTAACTTCGTATATGAAAGCAGAAATGCTTTCGGATGCATTTTTGGAAGAAGAATTTATTTTACAAAATTTAAATGTTTTCGAATGATTGTGATAAAGTATTTTGGTGCTTTGGTAGAACGTACCAGATGCCGTGGTGAAAAAATAGATTTTTCGGATTTACCGTTAAGTAAATTATTAACCGAATTGGAAAAAAAATATGAGCTTGGTCAATTTCCTTTTAGTGTGGCCGTAAATCAAAAGATAATTGACAAAGTCAACAATCAAATTCTAAAAAATAATGATATTGTGGCTTTATTGCCTCCTTTTGTCGGAGCATAATTGCCGTTTTATTTTTTAAATGTTGGTAAAAAGGTAGAATGCTAACCCTTAGCCCCGATTGCTTAGCCAGTTCGCTTCGCTCGTGTGTAGTGAAAATCCTCTCTCGTTTTTTCAACGAGAGAGATTGAAACGAATAGCGGGAACAAAACCTCCAAAAATGCCAAATCTTTCTGCTTCAAAATCAGAATCGA
This sequence comes from Flavobacterium sp. P1_E4, assembly GCF_056405915.1. Classification (NCBI taxonomy): domain Bacteria; kingdom Pseudomonadati; phylum Bacteroidota; class Flavobacteriia; order Flavobacteriales; family Flavobacteriaceae; genus Flavobacterium; species Flavobacterium sp. P1_E4. The sequence goes on along the minus strand of NZ_JBFUBE010000021.1, from coordinate 15,748 downwards.
ATTTAGGCGAAAACTCCTAAAATATTCCTCTTTTTTACAAATAAATAGTATACTTTTGGTGTGCTAACCTAATTATATGTAAAATAAAATATGAAAAAAATTATTGTAAGTGTATTTGTTTTAACGTTATGCAGTAGTGTGCATGGACAATCTATTGATAAAATTATTACTTCCAGCGAAGTAACACGAATTGAAAAAGTCCTTGCCGCAGACGATATGCAGGGGAGAAGAACTTTTACTCCTGGTATTGATAAAGCATCGGCTTTTATTGAATCTGAATTTAAAAAAGCAGGATTGCAAACTTTTATGGGAGCAGCCAATTTTAGACAAGAGTTTGCTATGACGGAGTCTAAAGCAACTGCATCCAAAATAATCATTGATGGAAAAGAAATCGATAATTCTAAAGTCGTTACATTTTCATACCAACCCCAAGTTTCTTTAACGGAGAAAAGCGATATAGCCGTTGTAAAAATCAACAAAGGTGATAATCTAGGTCAAAAATTTAATGAGTATTATAATGGAACCAAAAGTTATTTGGTACTTGTTGATGCTTCTTTTGACAAGGTGTTGCCTAATATTCAACATATTGACAGAATTAAGGCTAATCCAGAAAACAATACTGTTTTATTTGTTTTTGGAGTTCCAGAGGCGACTACTTTTTCAATTGAGCTTAGCAATACTATCTCCAAAAAAATGCTAAATAATGTGGTTGGAGTATTGCCGGGGAAAAGCAAACCAGACGAATATGTTATTTTTTCGGGTCATTACGATCATCTTGGTGTAGGTTCTCCAGAAGAAGGAATGCCGCATCCTGCAACGGATTCTATTTATAATGGAGCGAATGATGATGCTGCAGGGAGTACGGCAGTTATTATGCTAGCCAATTATTTTAAAAAGCAGAACAACAACGAACGAACTATCATCTTTACCACATTTGTGGCTGAAGAATTGGGAGGTTTTGGTGCTAAATATTTCTCAAAACAACTAAATGCTGATAAGGTTATTGCTATGTTCAATTTGGAGATGATTGGAACCGAGTCTAAATGGGGAAAGAATTCTGCTTATATTACCGGGTTTGAAAAATCGAATATGGGAGAAATTTTGCAAAAGAATTTGACAGGTACTGCTTTTAAATTTTATCCTGATCCGTATCCGCAGGAGCAATTATTTTACCGTTCAGACAATGCAACTTTGGCTAAATTAGGAGTTCCAGCACATACGATTTCAACTTCAAAAATGGATAGCGAGCCGAATTATCACACTGCCGATGATGAAATTGAAACATTGGACATCGCTAATATGACCGAGATTATTAAGGCTATTGCAATAAGTTCATCGTCAATTATTAGTGGAAAAGATACTCCAACAAGAGTCGATAGTTCTCAATTGAAATAAGTGTAGATTAATTATAAAATAAGAAAAGCCCCGAATTTGTTATGATTCGGGGCTTATCTTTTATAACTATATTTTTTGTTTTATTCGTTTGATAAAACGATTGTTTTTCCGGGTAAAACGGAATAGGTTTTTCCATCTTTCTTAAAAAAGATAGTCAATGAACTTGGATTCATTACTATGCTTTTGTTTACAGAAATTTTCAAATTGTTAAAAGCATTGATGTAGTCGACAACATCAATTTGTTTTGCATAATAAATGCTGGGATTATTGGAAATCATTTTGAAGAATTTCTCCGTTTCATTCCACTTATTTTCATCGCTCCCAATTTCATAACTGTGTCCCCAAACATCCATTAACGCTAAATTTTTGGTTTGAAGAAATTCATTGATGGTTTGATAAAAATGTTCCAATTCTCTTCTGTCATTTTCTGGGTTATTGGGTTCTGAGTATGCTTTTCCAAATTGGTGCATAGTTGGTCGCCATTGAAGGAAATCTTTGGGGATGTCAAAGTTATAAGAATCATAAACCGTTCTGGCATATTCAATCCCTAATCCTTTGATGGTTTCAATTAAAAAGTCATTATAATTACCAAAGGGATAAGCCATTCCTCTAACAGGATAATTGACTAATCGTTCTAATTCTTTTCTGTCCTCAGCAATTTCATAAACGATATCAATTTTGGATAAGGCAGTTAAATTTGGGTGATTCGCCGAATGAACCGAAACCTCGTGACCAGTAAAAAGCTCTTTTATCTCAGCTTTGTTGAGGTAATTAGTAAGTCCCAGTTTATTTGAATTGAGATGAAATGTCCCTATTAATCCATATTTGTTCATTAGTTTGACCAATCTTCTGTCTTCAGAGCGTCCATCATCGTAGCTCAAAATTAATGCTTTGGATTTTCCTTCCGGAAAGAGCATTTCTATAGGAACTCCTATTTTGGTAATTTCAGGATTGACTTGAGCGTGAGCTGAGTTGAAGAAGACAATTAGAATAATGGATAGCAAAGATGTTTTCATTCGTATGATGTTTTGTATAGCTTATTTAGTATTTGCCTTTTTGTTTAGATTTTGCTTACCCACCAAGTGTCTTTTGCTGAATGATCAGGCCCAAATAATTCGCCAATTTTTGGTAAACAATAGTTGCGATTTTTGTTAATTGCGTCTTGAGTAAAACGTTCTACAGGTTCTGTCCAAGTGTGTTGAGCCAAGGCAAAACCTGCCCAATGCACCGGCATCATATTTTTTACATTAGCGTCTATTGAGGCTTGTATACTTTCCTCAGGATACATATGAATTTGGTGCCAGTTTTCATTGTATTGGCCACATTCCATAAAACCAAAATCAAATGGACCTAAGCGCGTGCCTATTTCTTTAAAATGTTCACCATAACCGCTATCACCACTGAACCAAATGTTTTCATTAGCAGTTTTTAATGCCCAGCCACCCCAAAGTGATTTTGCTCTGTCTGCCAATCCTCTGCCAGAAAAATGTCGGGTAGGAGTGAAGGTGATTTGGATTCCTCCAAATGGATTTTCGTCCCACCAATCGAATTCGGTGATTGTATCTTCTGGAATTCCCCAAGAGACCAAATGTCTTTTAACTCCTAATGCCACATAAAATTGTTTGGTTTTGCTTTTTAGCTTTTGAATACTGTCATAATCCAAATGATCATAATGATCGTGGGAAATTAAGACTAAATCTATTTCTGGAAATTCATCTATGAGGTCTAATGTATTTTGACTAAATCTTTGAACTGCAAAAGGAGCAATAGGTGCCGCATTTGAACCCAACATAGGGTCGATTAGGATTGTTTTATTATCTAATCGCATCAGTATTGCCGAATGGCCGTACCAAATGCTTCGCATAGATTGATGTGGTTGAATAAAAAGTTTTTTATCGAATGGAATAATAGATAAGGGTTTCTGAGGTTCTCTAGCTTCTTTTTTACAAAATTGTTTGTATAATAACTTCGGTAAGGTTTGAATGCTTATATTCATTTTGGTCACTTCTAAATTTTCGAAGATTTTTCCATTCCAATACTTTGATTTTGAATATTTTTCAATGTCAGATTTTTTTGCTTTTGCACCAAATTGTTTTCTCATCTTATCTAAATTGACTCATTATTATTCTGTACTTTTTTCTATTGTTGACCAAGTAACGCTATTAAATTTTGGTTCAATTCGGTTGTTTTAGTACCGAGTATGGAGAAAAAATCGGTATCAAATTTTTCGATTGTTATCACTGCTTTTTTGATAATTTCTTTCCCTTCTTCGGTTAGTCCAACGGTTTTTGCTCTAGTATCAGTTTGATGTTCCTGTCTTTGAATAAAACCTTTTTGTTGTAAAGTTCTCAAAACTGTTGAGGTTGTCATTGGGTCAATTTTGGTGTGGTTGGAAAGCACTATTTGTGTTACTTCCTGCTGATGGAGTGATAGCCAATGAATACTAGCCAATAATACAAATTGTGAATGTGTCAGTCCGTAAGGTTCCAATGCTTTTTTTATTTGTCTTTGCCAAAGGTTGGTAACTTGCCATAATAAAAAGCCTGAACTTTCCTCTGGTTTTTCTACACTAAAAGTATTGTCTGTGGATTTACTCATTTGTATTTATTGGTTTAAAGGAATCTGAGAAGTTGCTTGATTTTGAAGCATTCTGGAAGTTATAAAGTTAAAATCATTTTCGTTAATTTCAAAGAAACCAAAGCGAAATGGATATCCCCAAGATTTTTTGTTTGGAATAAATTCAAGATCATTAATTAATGGAATAATTGAGGTTTCCACACATTCTGAAAATTCAATGTTTCGTCTAAATGGTTTGAAGGTTTCAGTCATTTGAAATTCATACACTTCATCATCCTTTATTCTTCCAATTGCAGTAAACGCTTGGCATTTCTCGTTTCCTTCCATTGTGATTTTCGAAGAATAAATAAGCAAGTAATCTCCTTTTTTCATTCGTTTTAAAGGAGCCTCTTTGCCGTGACACACTTGCATAAAACCACCAGCAACACCTCGACTTGTGTGTTCTTTTGAGATTGTGGCTATCCAATATCTAACGTTGCTCATAGTTTTGAAGCCGTTTTTATTTGCACTTCCATATCAGTAGGTAAGGTGTCCACGATTTTTTGTGCTACCAATTTTATCCAAAGAAAACTCAAAATCCCTTCCACTTTCATAGTTGTTGTAATTTTTAGTCCATTTGGAGTGTCTTCAAACGTGTGTTCACCAAACATTTTTGCTAATGGAAATTTAGTGAAGTCAGTGAAATTTTGATTTTCAATAGCTTCAATTATTCCAATTTTTAGTTTTGGGCCACCTTTTGGTTGAAACATAAAATGATTCCCTTTTTCAAATTTGCCTTCTAATTTTGCAAATTCAATTCCGCTGTCCCAAGTATGCCAATTATTCACATCAGAGAAAAGTTTCCACATTTGCTCTTTGCTAACTTCATTTGATACGATTGAATATGATTTTGTCCACATTACTATTTTTTGTTTAAATTAATAAGTGTAAATATAGTAAGTGTACTTATTGTATGCAAATTTATTTTTATAATAATGTGTTCATTAGTTTTAAGTTATAAAAAAACAACCTCGCTTAAAAATAATTAAGCGAGGCTATTTTAATGGCTTCTGATTTTTTTTTGAATTTTATAAGCGTTTCAAAATTTGGAGAAGTTTTAATTTAAGCCTTTACCCATCGTTGAACCGCAGCAACTGTATCCATTGGATTCGTATTAAAACAAATTCTTGATTTGGGCGAAAATTCAATAATTGCATTGATTGCTTTTTCAAAAAATATAAAATTGGATTCTGGTTTTCTGATTCCCGCACCAATAAGTACACAATCAAAATGTTTTTCTTCTAATTGATTTTTAATAACATCGATTGCCGTCTCTCCAAAATCAGTCCAGCATAAATGTGCATCATATCCAATTTCGTTAAGTTGAGCGACTGAATTTTTAATTCCCATCTCAACCTTTTCAGCTGTAAGACCTGGCATTGCTGCAAATTCGGGTGTAGTAAAATCAATTATCGACGGATCTATACCTATAACGAGAACAGTTTTTTTGTTTGTCATTTTTTTTATTTTTTATAAATGGTTGTCGGTGCAGATTGTGCTTTAGAATATATTGTTACATCTGCAATAGTTACTCGATTTGGAGCGTTGACTGCATAAGATATAAAATCGGCTATATCTTCCGCTAATAATGGATCGTAGCCTTCATACACTTTTTGAGCTTTTTCTTTATCCCCTTTAAATCTAACTTCCGAAAATTCTGTTGCAACGGCACCTGGAGCGATATTGGTTATTTTGATTCCGTGTTCGGTTAAGTCAAGTCTCATCCCTTCACTTATGGCTTCCACAGCTTTTTTTGAAGCGCAATAAACGGCACCGTTTGCATAGGTTTGTTTTCCGGCAATAGAACTCAAGTTTAGGATATGTCCTTTTTTTCTTTCCACCATTTGCGGAATTATGGCTCTTGATACATATAATAATCCTTTTACGTTTCCATCAATCATTGCATCCCAATCATCAATATCTCCATTTTGGATAGTGGAGAGTCCGTGTGCATTTCCTGCACTGTTTACCAAAACGTCAATATTTTTCCATTCATTCGGTAACGAATTAATTTGAAGTTCAACTTCTTTTCTATCGCGAACATCAAATATCAAACTGTGAATTTTTACTGTCTTTGATACTGAATTTTTTAATTCTTCCAGTTTCTCTGCACGTCTTCCGCACACTATTAAATTATATCCATTTTCGGCTAATTTGATTGCGGTAGCCTTTCCTATTCCTGAAGTTGCGCCAGTTATTAAAGCAATTTTTGTCATTTTTTTCTATTTACTATTTGCAGTGAAAAAGTGTTGCCCAAAAGTTGGTTGGGGAACATTTAATTATCACGCTAAGGTAATAAAACTGAATAAATGAACAGACCAAATTTAACTAACTATAACTTTAATTTAAGTTGATTTTCGTTGGCATATGCTTTATTTTCTATCCAAAAACGTTTATACCTTTACCAGTTGTAATTAGGCTAAACAAGCTTTCTTCAATAAGCTGTCCCCAAGCCCACGAGCAGTCTCCGTAACATTCAAATGTGGGAATCAAACCAACGTGAGTAAAACGGACTTGAGTTTTATTATTTATTTCAGATATTTCAAAAATGATTTTTGTACCTGTCCATTCGCTTTCATCTTTGAATTTAAGTGGATTTAATTTACTGTCGGTTACAAGCCAAACTATTTTTTCATTTGGAATAAACGCTACTATTTGCTGTTTTGAGTAATGAATTTCTTCCATTCGATAGATAAACTCATCGTTCAATTTTTCGGTGCTGCCTTCAATTTCTCCTTGCCACCAAGCTCGAACATTGTTGATGGCATTGAATACTTCTTTTGGAGTATTGTCAACTAATATTGTAGTTGTAAAATCTGTTGTCGCCATTGTTGTTTTTTTTTGGAAATTATTTGAGTAAGACTAATTGTCCTGAATGGTATTGCAAATGAGAAGTTCGGGTAATAATGATATTTAACTTATTGCGATGTGGTTCTTTGGCAAAATCTTCGGCAGAAACAGCAGTATGTTTTTCAAACCATTCCTCTGGTTTCAAGCTGTCAAATTTTTCTTTTAATACCTCACATTGTTTAGTCCAAAAGCTTCTTAATTCTACTATAGACGGGAGTTGGGCTGTTGCTTTATCGGGAGATTTAATAAAGGGTTCATACAATTCAGGGTATTGTTTTTCGCCCATATCCAATAGGATCAGCATTTCATCGTGTACAGCAATGAGATGTCCCAATAGATAGATACCTCTGTTTTTGCCGGGAGCAATTTCCTTTTGCAGGGTTTCATCAGTTAAGCTATTGAGAATTTTATCCCAATTTGTAATGGATCCATTCCATCTGTCGAATGTCATTTTTAGAAATGTTTCTGTTGTTGCCATTTTTTTTTGATTTTATGTTTGTTGTTATTAGGTATTTTTGGTATCATACAAATAAATCTGAACGTCTTCATTGTCTGCTAAAATTTTTCTGTCGGCAGCACATTTTTGTCCTATATCAGAACGAAAAGCGTTCATCATTTCTTCAAATGAGTTAAAATATAAGTTGGCTATTCGATAAGGTTCTGAATGTCCTGTTGTAGAAACAACAGCCCCAGTATTTATTTCATATTTTATTAGACCAGGTAATTGTTTTGCTAATGGAACGTGAACCTCAAAATAATGTCTTTCAAAAAAATCTTTATCCTTTGGTGTTTTGTAAATCACAGTCATCTTTGCCATATTGATTATTATTTAATTTGCTGTAAAGTAACTATTTAAAGTTTTGTACTTCAAATTTAATGTCTAATATTAGCTTTTATAAGGTGCTAAATAGACTTTATGATGGGTTGATTTGGACAAGTAATATTTATATCTTTATATGAAAAAAAAATAATGAAACATTTAACAATAGTAGTTCCAAACGGGAACAACAATCTAAGCAGCATTTCGGGTGCATTTGAAATTTTTAACAAAGCTAATAATTATTGGAAAGATTTGGGTAATAATCAGTTGTTTGTCATTCAGTTAGCTGGGATTTCTGAAACGGTAGATTTCAACGATGGATTATTCACGGTAAAACCCCATACTTCAATTTCGGCTATATCCCAAACCGATCTTATCATTATACCATCTTTGAATCACAACTATAATCTTGCGTTGGAAGGAAATGATTTACTAGTAAAATGGTTAGTTGACCAATATAAAAATGGAGCGGAAATAGCTACAATTTGCACGGGAGCCTTTATGCTTGCGGCATCTGGATTATTAGATGGAAAAAATTGCTCTACCCATTGGTCGGTTGCGGAAAACTTTAGAAAAATGTTTCCAAAAGTAAATTTGCGGACAGATAAACTGATCACTGATGAAAAAGGAATTTACACTAATGGTGGCGCTTATTCGTTTCTGAATTTAATGCTTTATTTGGTTGAAAAATATTATGACAGACAAACGGCCATTTATTGTTCCAAAGTTTTTCAGATAGAAATAGACAGAAGTACGCAGTCAGAATTTTCTATTTTCTCAGGTCAAAAAAAGCATGATGATGTAGAAATACTAAAAGCACAAGAGTATATTGAGAAAAATTTGAATGAAAAAATAATAATTGACAATTTATCCTCAACTTTCAATATAGGAAGGAGGAATTTTGACCGAAGATTTATCAAAGCCACAGGGAATACACCCATTGAATATTCTCAACGGGTAAAAATTGAATTTGCCAAAAAAGCTTTTGAAACAAATCGCAAAACTGTTAATGAAGTAATGTATGAAGTAGGCTATTCTGATGTAAAAGCATTTCGTGAAGTTTTTAGAAAAATTACAGGGATGTCTCCATTGGAATATAGAGGAAAATATAACAAAAATGCATTGCTGTTTGTTGAAAATTAGTTGGTTTTTAAGTAGATATGATTAATTTAATCTGTGTTCGATTATGGCAGTCTTTCCTTTTTTGGATGATGGATAAAATACTAAATTTCTCCTTTTAGCCCCGATAGAAACAAAAATCCTTATAAGCCGGGGTTCGGCTTATAAGATTGAAGTGGATAGCGGGACTAATGGTCTTGAATACATCAAATGTGGTGCTTCTAATTATTAATTGAACTCAAGTTAATTTAGGTTTTATAATATCCTTGAAGAATTAATTTCAAAATCAGTATATTTCCAAGCTTCATTAAAGCGAGTTTTTGCTTCTTCATATCTTTTTTTATCACCAAGCTTTTCGTAGGCATTCATTAGTCCTTTCAAGGCCCAGCCGTTATTACGGAAGGTTTTTAAGTCTTCTTCATATATTTTTACGGCATCATTATATTTTCCTGCATCAATCAAAACAGCGCCTAAATGATGGCGAACTGAGAAAAACCAATCCGGCGGTTCATTATAGTTCAGTAAATCTTCTTTTGCGACAGCTTCTTTCAAAAGTGGAATGGCCTTGGCATAATTTTTTTCTTTGGCGTTAATTTCTCCTTCCAAAGTTTTCGAGGCTATTTCACATAAGTCAAATACCTTGTTGATGCCCCAAATTGTCAAATCTTTTATTTTGGGATCGGTCATTATTTCTCTCATTATGGCAAGATGTTTTTTTGCTTCGTTGGGTTGGTTTTTAGAAAGCATAGCCATTCCTTGGGCATAGTGCCAAACCACCAATGGATATTCCAACTCTTTTTTGGGAGCAGGACTATTGATAATAGCTGTCCATAGACCAAGCTTTACCTCCACATACCAAGGAATTGAATAATAATGCTGTAAAGTGGACCACGCTGGATCGAGAAGTAATTTTTTATGGGCGTGGTCTGCAGTTGCTATTGCACCTTTTAGGGCAACTTTACTTTCTCCACTAAGGGTGGCACAAGCAGCAATGAAGTGATAATTATGAGGGTAATAGGCTAGGGGATACGCCCCTTGGGCATGGCAAGCATCCACATAGGAACTGTCAGTTTCGACTGCTTTTAGATTGGTTGTAACACCGTCGTGATAACGCCCGGTTCTTATGTAAATATGTGATGGCATATGCAATAAATGCCCAGAACCAGGAACCAAATTACGGAGTAAGTCTGCACTGGCTTCTGCATTTTCGGGATGTTGGGACATTTCTTCGGCATGTATGTAAAAATGGTTTGCGCCGGGATGTTTTGGCTCCAATTGTATGCAATTTTTGAGAACTGCTATTATTTCAGGTGTCCAAGGCTGAGTTGTTCCGTCTTTATTCCATAAATTCCAGGGATGCAGATTCATTAATGATTCGGCGAACAGTGAACCAACAGTTACATCCTTTGGATATTTTTTATACACTTTACGCATGGCGACAGCATAAGATGAATCGAGTACGGAACGCACAATAGTGGTGTCGTTGGAATAGCGATAAGTTAAGGCATTAATCAAATCTTTTTCTTTTTCTGAGGAAGAGAGCGAATATAATTTTGCCTTTTTTAAAGCATTGTAAGCTCTTAGAAAATTATCTTTTTCCATTCCTGCATTGTAATTTGGCCCAAGAACATATGCAAAACCCCACCAACCCATTGCGCATTTAGGTTCTTGTCGGGTAATTTCAAAAAAGGAGCGGGCAGCTTCAGCATGATTAAACCCAAAGGAAAGCATCAGTCCCTGATCGAAATATTTTTGAACTTCTGTTTTTTTTGTGGATATAGGAAAATGAAGACCGTCTAGACCTGTAAATATGGGAGCCTTTTTTCCTGACGAATACCAATTTTTGTCTGTAACTTCGGGTGTGGTGCAACTAAAGTTACTAGACACGGACTTAATTTTATTTACTGTTTTATTTTTTGTACATGAACAGCAAATTAAAATTGAACAAAAAAGTAGAAAGTAATTTATTCGCATAATTCATAATTTTTTAAAGGTATGAATTTACAAAATATTTCTAAAATTTTGCTTTAATATATTGGTTTTTAGTCTATTATTTGTTTTGTAACGAAGCTCCGGTTTTAGTTACCCATGTTGTAAAAGCTGCATTTTTTTTGTTATATAGATAGGTGTTCGTTGCCAAAGAGAGTAGTTGAGACTAAAATTGATATGTTTTTATCGGAACATCTTTTACTTATGAAACAAATGGTATTATTTGAACCCGTTACCTCATTATTTAAAAAAAAGTACAATCTAGACTGTCGCAATGGCAGTTCGTGTTCAAACAATGGCATTTTGTATCGAAACAATGGTGACTCTTCCTAAAACAATGGCTAGTCGTGTTTAAACAATCGCATATCTCTTAATAATTGAAATGCTAAACTGTCTCGCAAAACAAAATGTCATTTTGAAAATTGAATTGAGAATTTAAACTGCGCCCAGCAATGGCATATACATTTTGTTCGTAGTAGGGCCCTTTTCCATTTTATCTAAAAATTAAGAATAGCTTCGAGATCGGAATTGATAGGAGCTGAAGTGTGTTGATGAACTACTTTCCATGTATCATTATTTTTGATAAATCCCAGGGTAATTCTATTTTTCATACTTCTTATAATAATATTACTTATTGAAATTGCTTGGAATGTAATTATAGCACTTCCAAACCCAACAGTATCACCTTCGTGAATTTCTATCATTTCAAATATAACATTGACTTTTTCTTCTCCTAAGGAACCTAACCAATCTTTTATTGCAAGAGACCATTCTGTCAAGCCTGTTTGATGTCCTTTTTCCCACATATCAAGAATGACAACGTTGTCATCATACAATCCAATCATACTTTCGGTATCCTTCTCCCATGCCGATTGCTTATAAATTGTAAAATAATCTTGAATTCTTTTCATTTTATTAATAGTTTTCTATTTTTCTTGAGTGATGAATAAAGACAAATTATTTCTTAGACAGCTCAGATAGTTGTTCGTTCTCTAATTTTATGTCCAACCCATTTTGCAATCTTCGGCCGTGTTACTTGGAGGCATTTTTTGTCAGTTACTTACTTTTTTGCATACTGCCAAAATCTGCCCTTCCCGTCTGCTATCCAATCAAGAGCTTGCTCTATTCTTTTGTCTCTTGTCTCGTCCGTTTTGGCTTCTGCAATCCATTTGATGTATTCTTTCTGGAACGATGCCGATTTACTTTCAAAGACAGAACCTGCTTTTTTATTTTTCGTCAATGCATTAATAAATGCCTCCGGTGCAACAACTTCTTCTGCTGGTTTTTCTTTTACTGGTTTTGGTTTTGCCGTTCCGTTTGCATTAAGCTCCATTGCTTCTTTTATATAAGCAACTAAAACTTTTTTTGTGGGCAATTCAGATATGTCTTTCAGCTTATCCATATAGCCAAATTTTTTGCCAGCCATTACACTGTCTTGAATAGTTTTGTCCTTCATTAGTTCGGCTTTGTATAAACTAAAAGAACAATGATTTTTAAAAGCCCCCATCATACACAGATGATCACCTTTGTATGAATAATGAGGAGTTCCCCATTTAATATCTTCTTCTATATCGGGACAAGTATCGTGAACAAGTTCTCTTAAGTAATTGAGAATTGGTTTTGCAAATTCGGCTGACTTTGCAATGTAATCATCTACTTTATTGTTGAAATTTTTCATTTGACTAATTTTTAAATTTGGGCATAATTCATCAAGTTTTCAAGAGTTGCATTTGGTTTGCAATTGCATAATGCCAATATCAGCCTTCGCGAAAGTCCATTGGTTTTGTCTTAGTACTACCAAATTGTTATTCTATCTTTCTTCGGCAAAAACATTTTATCCCCAGGTTGTACATTAAATGCTTCGTAAAAAGGAGTAGTATTCATCAAAGGACCATTAACACGCCAATTTGGTGGAGAATGTGGATTATTGTTAATCCACAAACGTAGGTACTCGTCTTTCATTTTTACTCTCCATATTTTGGCCAAAGAAAGAAAGAAGCGTTGGTCTGGAGTAAAACCGTCAATTTTTGTGTTCCCTTTTCCTTGTTGAGTCATTTTAAAAGCATCATAGGCAACTGCTATTCCAGCTATATCTGCCGTATTTTCGCCAACTGTCATTGCGCCATTAATGTGTAAATCGCCTAAAACGGTATATGTACTGTACAAATCGATAACCTGTTGTATTCTTGACTTAAACTTTGTATAATCATCTTTTGTCCACCAGTTTTTTAAGTTGCCATCCTTGTCATATTGAGCACCTTGATCATCAAAAGTATGGGTTATTTCGTGGCCTATAACCATTCCAATACCTCCATAGTTAAGTGCATCATCTGCATTATTATCAAAATACGGGGGTTGTAAAATACCTGCAGGAAAAACAATTTCATTTGCAGTAGGGTTATTATATGCGGTAACTGTTGGAGGTGTTGTAAACCATTCTGATTTATCGACTGGTTTGCCCAATTTTGCTAATTGAAATTGATATGCAGCTGTAGCGGCCGAAAGAACATTCTCAAAATAGGTTTGCCTAGCTATATGTACATTGCTATAGTCTTTCCATTTATCTGGATATCCAATTTTTTTAGTAATGGCGAACAGTTTTTCTTTAGCTTTTTGTTTTGTGCTTTGACTCATCCATTCCAATTTGTCAATTCTTATGGCATATGCTTTTTGTAGATTATTCACGAGGATCAACATGCGTTTTTTGGCATCTTCTGAAAAATATTTCTTTACATACAATTCCCCCAAGGCTTCGCCTAGGTAATTGTCAATGACATTAGCCATTTTTTCGCCACGTGATTTTTGAACAGCTTGACCAGAAAGCACTTTGGTATACTCAAATGAGGCATCTACAAAAGGTTTACCTAAATCATCTGCATATCTTTCTATAGAATTTGCTTTCAAATAAATTTTCCAGTTATTGATGGGTATGGTTTTTAAGAGCTTATTAAGGGCATCATAATAGGCAGGTTGGCATACATTAATTGAATCGGTTTTGATACCTAAATTATTTAAAAAAACAGTCCAGCCTATGTTGGGTTGTCTTTTTACAAGATCTGTCACAGCTAATTTATTATAATTTGCTTGTACATCTCGAAGTTCAACTTTTGTTTTATGCGAAACGGCGAGCTGTTTGTCAATATCGTAAACCAGATTAGCGTTCTTTTTAGCTTCGTTGGCATTGCTACCTGTTTGTTGAAATAATGTAACAAGGTATTTTTTGTAGGATTCCTGTATGGCAACAGTTGATGAATCTGATTTGAAATAATAGTCCCTGTCAGGCAAACCAATACCTGTTTGATAGGCGTGAGCAATGTTCATACTGCTATTTTTATCATCGGGTGACACTCCAAAAGCTATAATAGAAGAATTGTCCACTTTTACTTCATTAACTATAAAATTCATTAAGGACGGTAAATCGCTGATTGCTTCAATTTTGGCAAGTAGGGGCTTGATAGGTGTAAAACCGCGTTTGTCAATGGTTACAGTATCCATACCTGATGCATAAAAGTCTCCTACCTTTTGTGCTACACTTCCTTCTGGATTCTTGCTTTGTGAAATACTGTCCAATATTCCTTGTAGGCGTATTCGTTGTGGGTAATTCATAAACATATAGACACCAACTCCAGCTTGAGAAGAAGGTATTGGTACAGAATCGTACCATTTACCATTTACATATTTAAAAAAATTATCACCAGGGCGCAATGTGGAATCAATTCCAGTGATAGCAACATTTTTTTGTCCTTGATGTTTTGAGCACGCTGTAAAAGCTAAGAATACAATGAAGAGTATTAATGATTTTTTCATAATCTAGATGATTTCTATTAAAATGAATTGAAAAACGTTTGAAAGCAGATATTTTAAAATGTATATGCTTGGCATAGTTGATTTTAGCAGAGCAATATACGAATTCAGTTTTAAATTCTAATGTTTTTTGTTAGAATGACAACTTATAAAAGTCAGAATTATAGGAAGTTGTTTATCGTTAACGTAGCAATCCAGAATAGCGTTCTGGTACTACCAGCAGGTTTGGGACTAAATTAAGCCTATTCTTCGGATTTGCCACCCGAGTCCCGCTTTTTTTGCGGGACGAATAGACGAAGTAAATCATCATAAATACAAAACTAACTTTCCATTAAGCCAATTGCCCAAATCCGTTGTGGCTGTTATGCGTTCGGGCTTTTTTTTGCTTAGTACTTAGTTATCTTTCAATTTTTGTCAATTTAATACTGTCTGAAGTATTTCTAAATCCAAATAAGTATCCGTTTTTGATTTTATATTGTGTTGAGTCTGTTTTCAAATAAAAGGCACTATCTTTTTTAATAGTTTTTCCGTCCAAAAAGCTAGTAGATGAACCCGAATTAGTACTTTCTGTAATATCAAAAGTGTTGTGTAGTTTCCAATGTGTTATCGTAAAAATTGTGTCCTTTACATTAAAATCCCACATTTCAAGATTTTTATTTACATTTCGGTCTATCCCTTTTGTAAATAAAAAATTCATCACAATTGCCGAAATTAAAGAGTTTATTAAAAAAAGTTTCGAGTATTCTTTTTTAGTAAAGTAAAATACTAAAGCTATGGCGAGGTTAATAATAATTACTGTTGGAATTACTATCATTATACCAATTGCCATACTTGGACTAGGGTCAATTTGTTTTACCCAAAACCAAATAATGATGAAGTCAAATATTGTCAGTAAAAGTATTTTTATAAATAATTTCATTTGTCTTTTTTACGTCTGTTTTAGCCTGACGCATAACGTCAGTCTGTGAAAAAACCTCCGTTTGTATATCACCAAATATAACAAAAAAGTTGTGTCAAAACAGGAATTTTCGTATTTTTAAGAATGCAGCATATCACAGGAATTTCCCGTCATCAGATGCGTTTTTCTAGTTTAGAAGACGCTATAAGTCCCGATAATCAAGTTCGTTTTATAGCGTTTTATAGATGCTTTTGTGG
>NZ_JBFUBE010000020.1:0-71201 GCF_056405915.1 Flavobacterium sp. P1_E4 | reverse complement strand
ACCATGACCGTTACCAGTAACAATACTTGCGGAATTGCAAAAGCTACATCAACTTATACCGTTAATGTGGATGCATTACCTCAAGCTTCTGCAGCTGGCGGAAGTCAAACCATCTGTTCCAATGCAACGGCTACGGTAAGCGGAGCCACTGCTTCAAATGGAACAATCCTTTGGACACATAACGGAACTGGTTCGTTGAGCAATGCCACCACATTGACCCCAACCTATACTGCAGCGGCCGAAGATGAAGGCAATACTGTGACCTTGACCATGACCGTTACCAGTAACAATACTTGCGGAATTGCAAAAGCTACATCAACTTATACCGTTAATGTGGATGCATTACCTCAAGCTTCTGCAGCTGGCGGAAGTCAAACAATCTGTTCCAATGCAACGGCTACGGTAAGCGGAGCCATTGCTTCAAATGGAAACATCTCTTGGTCCCATAATGGAGCCGGGACGTTAACTAATGAAACCACACTCACTCCTACCTATACTGCGGCTGTAGCCGACGAGGGGAAAACTGTGACACTGACCTTAACCGTAACCAGTAATAATGCCTGCGGTTCGGCTATCGCCACATCAACCTATTCCGTGAACGTGGATGCATTACCTCAGGCATCTGCCAATGGAGGAAGCCAAACCATCTTTACCAATGGCTCGGCAACGGTAAGCGGAGCAACTGCCTCCAACGGAAGCATCTCTTGGACCCACAACGGAGCCGGTTCATTGACTAATGAAACCACACTCACTCCTACCTATACTGCGGTAGCAGCTGACGGGGGGAAAACCGTGACATTGACCCTAACCGTAACCAGTAATAATGCCTGCGGTTCGGCTACAGCCACATCAACCTATATCATTAAAGTGCTCCCTCTGCCAATACAAGCAACACCTGATTTGTTTAGTGTGGACCAATGTTCTATAGGTGATGCAATCCGTAATGCACTTGCCAACGATTTATTGAATGGGCATACAGCAAGCATCTCAGATTTTAAATTTAAACTGTTAACTGCTATCGGAGAAAATATCGAAATTGATGAAAACGGAAATGTAAAATTTAAAGATGGAGTAGCTGCTGGTGAATATGTTTTTGAATATCAAGTTTGCGAAGCTGCAAATCCAACAAATTGCGCAACATCAACAATTACAATAGATGTGACAGGAAAAGAACCTGTTACTATAGCAGTTGATCCAGAAAAATTCCCTTGTAACGATGACACAACCAAAGTGAATTTATCTGATTTTCTTCCTGTAGGAACTCCGACAGACGGAACCTGGATTGATACGAACAATATGGGAGCATTAGAAGGAAATCTTCTAAATCCTTTTGGAGTGGCGGTAGGCATTTACAATTTTGAATATAAAATTACTGGTAATTGTCCAAGAAGTATATTTTTGGAAATAGGAGTTAATAACAAATGTAATGTACTTCCTTGTGAAACTTTAGTTGTTCACAATGCTTTCTCTCCAAATGAAGATGGAAAAAATGATTTTTTCAAAATTGATAACTTAGAAAATAACGATTGTTATAAAAACATAAGAGTTGAAATATTCAATCGTTGGGGAATATTAGTTTTCGAAAGAGACGGTTATAACAATGAAGGTAATGCATTTAGAGGGAAATCTGAAGGAAGAACAACAATTAGTAAAAATGAAGGTTTACCTACAGGAACATATTTCTATATCCTAAGTTACGACACAGTTGATGGTCTTGGCAATACTCAAAAAATGAAAAAAGATGGTTATCTCTATTTACTAAAATAAATTGGACTTGAAAATACTCTAAGGAGTTATCCTTGGAGTATTTTTATCATCTTTAATAAAAAGACTACAAAAAAAATCAATAAATCCTCAAAACTATGCTATTGAAAAATAGTCAATTTAAACCAACAAATAGCTAACTATGAAAACAAAATTATTTTCAATCGTTATGATGTTTACAGCCATTGTAAGTTATGCGCAACAAGATGCTCAATATACTCAATATATGTACAACACAATAAATGTGAATCCTGCATATGCAGGTTCGAGAGGCGCCTTAAGCTTTTTTGCTTTGCATCGTACACAATGGGTTGGCCTTGATGGAGCTCCTGTTACAAATACATTGTCTGTAAACACACCATTTAATAATAGTAAATTAGGATTAGGTGTTTCTATAATAAATGATGAAATTGGTCCATCAACTAGCAATTCAATATCAGCAGATATATCATATACAATTCCAGTATCTGAATCGTATAAATTATCATTTGGTCTGAAAGGAACTGCAAATCTATTTAGCATAGATGTGAATAAATTAAATCCAAAAGATCAAGACGATTTAGAATTTCAAAATTTTGACAATGAATTTTCACCCAATATCGGTGCTGGTATTTATTTACATTCACACAAAGCCTATATAGGTTTTTCAATTCCTAACTTTATAGAAACTGATGCCTATAATGACAATGATGTATCCATTTATAAAGAAAAAATGAATTACTACTTGATAGGTGGGTATGTTTTCGATTTTACCCCTACAATAAAATTTAAACCTACTTTCATGACTAAACTAGTGGAAGGATCTCCTTTGCAAGTCGATGTTTCCGGAAACTTTATGTTCAATGAAAAATTTGTGGTTGGTTTAGCCTATAGATGGAGCGCTTCAATGAGTGCAATGGTTGGTTTCCAAGTTTCAGATGCTTTCTATATTGGATACAGTTATGATTTTGAAACTACAGAACTAGACAATTACAACTCTGGTTCCCACGAAATCTTTTTACGTTATGAAGTATTTAAGAAAAACAGCAAAATGTTGACTCCTAGATTCTTTTAATCCAATAAAATATTTTACCTTTTTAGTGGATAAGAAGATTTAGATCAAATCTTAAGTACTAAATAAAAAGCGTTTAATTTTTTAAACAAATATTATGAAAAGTAAAATACTACTTTATACTGTAATTGTAAGTTTATTTTCATTCAATTGTTGGACACAAAAAAAAATAGAAGAAACTAAAGTCAATTCAAATAGTAAGAATGAAAAAACTAATAAAAAAATAAAATATTACCATGTAGAAGAAACTAGTCCATTGAAATTTGGAGGTTTCAAAACTGTATACGATGTAAGGGATCCTAAACTAATTCGGACTTATGATTTAGGTCCAAATAATAAAAGAACAATAACACCTGTATATGAGGATGTAGTAATAGTCGAACACGTTGAGCCTACTCTAAAATCATCAGATTCTCTGAAGAAAATTGAAAGTTCAGCAATATCAATCTCTGATAAACCAAAAAAAACAGACTCATATGCCTATATTGATGTTATCAAAACTTATGAGAGAGTTTCAGATAAAGGCTACGAGTCAATAGATATGTTGAAAAAAGTAGGTAATTCTTATTTTTTCAATGATGAATTAGAAAAAGCAGAAAAATGCTATGGCAAATTATTCAGTTTGACTACTGATTTGGAACCTGAATATTATTATCGTTATTCTATAGCTTTAAAAGCAATGGGTAAGACAGAACAAGCCGACGAATTTTTTAAAAAATTCAATCAATTATCTAGTAACAAATCTAGTAAATAATGTTAACAATAATCCAGAAGACAATTATAGATCTCTAAAAATAATTATTATGAAAAACATTACAGTACTTTACCTAACGATATTTTGCTTTGCTTCATTCAGCAATTATGCGCAAAAAGCCAAAGTATCGAGTGCAGATAAAAAATACGATAATTACGCCTATATTGACGCAATAAAAACATACGAAAGAATTGCCGAAAAAGGATATCAATCACCTGATATGTACCAAAAATTAGGTAATGCATATTTCTTTAATTCTGAGTTAGATAAGGCTGTAAAATGGTATGACCAATTATTTGTCTTAACAACAGATGTGGACCCTGTATACTATTATAGATATGCTTACTGTCTTAGATCTGTAGGCGATACCAAAAAAGCTGATGAAATGCTTAAAATCTATAATGAAAAATCAGGAAACGATAAAAAAGGTGAAATTTATATCCAGGAAGTAAATTACTTAGATAAAATTAAAGCCAATTCTGGAAGATATAAAATAAAAGATGCTGGAATTAACTCTAAGTACTCTGATTATGGAAGTTCTTTTTATAATGAAAGCAATCTAGTTTTCACATCTTCAAGGGATACAGGAAGCTTGGGACAAAGAAAACATACATGGACTGATCAATACTTTACAAATTTGTATGAAGCAAATTTAACTGGTGATTCATTAATTCCTTCCAAAACAATAAAATTCTCAAAAAGCGTAAAATCAAAATTCCATGAGGCCAGTGCTGTTTTCACCAAAGATGGTAAAACTATGTACTTTACAAGAAATAATTATTTGGATGGAAAAAAAGGAAAAGATGAGAATAAAGTTACCCTAATAAAAATATACAAAGCTAGTTTTGTAAACGATGATTGGGGAAATGTTACTGAATTACCATTTAATAGTAACAATTATAACACAGCACATCCAGCACTTAGCCCTGATGAAAAAACATTGTATTTTGTTTCGGATATGCCTGGAACAATCGGTGAATCCGATATCTTTAAAGCTAGTATCAATAGTGACGGCAGCTACGGAACTCCTGAAAATTTGGGAAAAATAATTAATACTCCTGGGAAAGAAACATTTCCATTTGTAAGTGATGAAAATGAAATCTATTTTGCTTCCGATACACACTCTGGACTTGGTGGTTTAGATATCTTTGTCTCCAAAATTAATCCAGATGGAACTTTCGGTGAAGTACAAAATGTAGGAGCAGATGTCAATTCTCCAAAAGATGATTTTGCCTATTTAATAAATACAAAAAATCGAATTGGATTTTTCTCTTCTAATAGAGATGGAGGAAAGGGTTATGATGATATTTATCAATTTTTGGAAACTAAAAGACTTATCCCTAAGTGTAAACCTGAATTAAATGGAGCCATAACAGAAATGGCTACCGCAAAAGTTCTGCCAAATTCCAAAGTAACCCTTTATAATGATCTACATAAAATAATCAGTAGTGTTGATTCTGATTCTAATGGCAATTATTCATTCACTAATTTAGAAGCCAACAAAACATATAGTGTTAGAGCCGAAAAAGAAGATTATACTACTACAGAAAAAACAGTTACAATTGCAGAAAACGATTGTAAAACTGAATTGAATTTAGCTTTTGAAAAAGCGTTATGTAAAGTGGTTGTAGGTGATGATTTAGGCAAATGCTTCGGAATTAAATGGATATATTTTGACTTTGACAAAGCCATTATTAGAGACGAAGCCGCTTTGGATTTAGCAAAAATATTGGATGTAATGAACCAATATCCAAATATGAAAATTGATATTCGTTCCCATACCGATAGCCGTGGCTCTGCCAAATACAATGAAGGATTATCGGACAGAAGAGCAAAATCAACAAAAGATTGGTTAATCAAAAATGGTGTCGCTCCAAATAGACTAAGCAGTAAAGGTTATGGAGAAAATAAATTAATTAATAATTGTTCTGATGGAGTAAAATGTACCGAAGATGAGCATCAACAAAATAGACGCAGCGAATTTATCATAACGGCTCTATAATTAGCATTAATTATAAAAACAAAAAAACTACCATTTAGGTAGTTTTTTTGTTTTTATAATATTCTGAATTTAAATCTTAACGAAGATATTGGTATAATATTTTTTTCCCGTTACAGGATTTTCTCTGATTGAAATACCAAAATGTGTAAAATCGCCTTCTATATTTTTTTTGTGACCTTCACTTCTTAACCAAGCATCAAATGCACCTTGGGCACTATTATAATTGTAAGCTATATTTTCACTTACATTTTTGGCATGTAAAACTTTCATAATATTTGATGAACGTGCCTCAAAATCATTATGATTTACTACATTATTAGCAATCATATAATTATCATGCTCTTCAGATTTATATGAAATATGATTAATTTTTTCTAAAGCATTCAAACCTATACTTACTCTATAATTATTAATCAATGTCATTGTTTCTAATTCTACTGGACTATAATCGTAGTTCAATACAATTGGCAAGCTTTCAGAAGATTCTTGTGATCCAGTATCCTCAGCTGTACAGGAAACTATAAAAGTCAAAATCACAACAAAAAAAGACATGCGAAATAATTTCGAATACATAATGATAGTAGTTTAAATTTAAAGTAGATTGGGGGCAAACTGCTTTAATGTTAATGGTTTAGATTATTATTCAAATTAACTTACTAATCCTTGAACTACCAAAAAAAATCGATGAACTACACTAAATTTATAAAAAAAAATATTAAATTCCTACATTATGGAGCTAAACGAGAAATCATCCATGAAAAATCTTCTTGAAGAGTATAACGAATTCTATCATGCAAACGATTGGGTCTTCCTTGCCAAAACTCTACCTCTAAAGGAGTTACCAAAAAACCTCCCCAATGCTTTGGTCGAGGAATTTCTTTTCCTTCAAAATCTTTTTCTAATTGCTTTAAACTCTCTTCAAGATAATTTCGAGAAGGAATAACTTCACTTTGATTGGAAACTATAGCGCCCAATTTGCTGCCATCAGGTCTTGACTCAAAATACCCATCAGAAATATTGTCTGAAGTTTTCTGGGCTATCCCTTTTATAATTACCTGTCGTTCCATACTTTCCCAGAAAAAAGACAGACAAATTTTTGGGTTATTAATTATAGCCCTACCCTTTTCCGAATTATAATTTGTAAAAAAAACAAAACCTTCTTCATTGAATTTTTTCAACAAAACGATACGTGATTTTGGAAAACCATCCAAGCCAATTGTAGAAACAGTCATCGCATTGACTTCTCCAGCGCCATCAAAATCTTCCTCTTCATGAAACCATCTATTAAAAAGATTAATTGGATCTTCAGGAATTGACGATTCTAATAATTCGCTTTTCTCATATGATTTTCTATAATTACTTAAATCATTCATTGTTTAGAATATTAGATTATTGGACTTTTAGATTGTTGGACTTTTAGATTGTTGGACTTTTAGATTGTTAAAAATACTTTTTTTTACATTTAGTATCTTACAGTCTAAAAATCTAGAAATCTAACTATCCATTTTAAAATTCAAAACTTTTGCCATCATCAGCCAACAGTACTTCTTTAAAAATGGTTTCAGCTTCTTTTTTAAACAAATCAATACTATCGTAACGAGTAGAATAATGACCTAAAATTAATTGTTTTACATTGGCTTTCAAAGCAATTTTGGCTGCTTCTTTGGCTGTTGAATGCATAGTTTTTTGTGCCAATGTTTCTTCCGATTGCAAGAATGTAGATTCGTGATATAACACCGTAACATTTTCTATTAAAGGAATTATATTTTCATTGTATTTGGTATCCGAACAAAAAGCATAACTCAAAGAAAGAATTGGATCAAATGACAATTTATCGTTGGCAATTATCCGACCATCTTCAAGAGTGATATCTTTTCCATTTTTGATATTCTGATAATAACAAGTATTGATCTCATAGTCGTGAACAGCATTCAAATCAAGTCTGCGCTCCCCTATTTTTTCTTGAAATAAAAAACCATTTGTATAAACGCGATGCTTTAATGGAATGGTTTTTACGATTACTTTATCATCTTCATAAACGATTACACTTTCCTTCGATTCCAATTCATGAAAAAATAATTGATAATTAGTCCATGAATTTGATAATTTTAATTGTAAATCGATTATCTCTTTAATTCCTTTTGGACCATAAATATGTAAATCTGTAGTGCGCCCTAAAAGTGCAAAAGTGGATATCAAACCAATTAATCCAAAAAAATGGTCACCATGTAAATGAGAAATAAAAACATGATTGATTTTTGAAAATTTCAATTTGTTTTTACGCAATTGTACTTGAGTTCCTTCACCACAGTCAATCAAAAAAAGTCTGTTTTTAATTTCTAAAACCTGGGAGGTGGGATTGGTAAAAGTACGAGGAGTAGCGGCATAACAGCCTAATATGGTAAGTTTCAATTTTTTTCGTTTAATCGTTTAATCGTTTATTTGTTTAATCGTTTAAAGTTGATTGAAAGCGTGTTTAAAAAATAATTTTCTAGATTTTTTATTTAAATCCAATTTTATATTTATCTAACAAATAAACGATTAAACAAATAAACAAACAACCGATTAAACAATCTTAAAAACCTAAATCTCTTTCAATTTCATCCATTTCAATCAAATCTTGAGCTTCCAATTGGGTTGGAACAACTGTAATAGAAACTGGAACTTTATTATAGTCTAAATCTTGAACAACAAAAACCAAAGATTTTTTTTCTTTTTTATGCTTTTTGGCTAGCTCAGAAAAAATCTTAATTGACTTTACATCAACTGATTTGTCGTGAGAAATATCTAAAATAAGATTATGCTCTTTAAAACTATTGTATTGACTATTTATTTTCTCTAGAAATTCTACAATATCTCCTTCAGTATCTTTAATTATAATAGTATGTCCTTTTGAAGTAACTTTCATAGTGTTTTTTATTGGATTTTTGATGCTAAAAGATAGATAACTGCCATTCTGATAGCAACACCATTCTCTACTTGATTTAAAATCACCGATTGTTGTGAATCGGCTACATCACTTGTAATTTCGACACCACGATTTATAGGTCCTGGATGCATAATTACAATTTCTTTATTGAGTGAATCCAATAAAGTTCTATCAACTCCATATTGCTGTGCGTACTCTCTAGTTGATGGAAAAAAATTAACATCCATCCTTTCATTTTGTACTCTTAACATATTTGCTACATCACACCATTCAAGCGCTTTACGCAAATTAGGTTCAACTGTTACTCCAAGTGATTCAATATACCTTGGGATAAGTGTTTTCGGTCCGCAAACTTTAACTTCCGCACCTTGCATTTGCAAAGCATATATATTGGAAAGTGCCACTCTAGAATGCAAAATATCACCAACAATAACCACTTTTTTTCCCGCTACATCTCCTAATTTTTCTCTAATTGAATAACTATCTAATAAAGCTTGTGTTGGGTGTTCATGAGCTCCATCACCTGCATTTACAATACTTGCCTTAACATTTTTTGATAAAAAATAAGCGGCTCCAGGATTTGAATGTCTCATGACTACCATATCCACTTTCATCGAAAGAATATTGTTTACGGTATCAATTAATGTTTCTCCTTTTTTCACTGAAGATTGTGCTGCCGAAAAACTAATAACATCAGCAGATAAACGTTTTTGAGCTAATTCAAATGATAATTTTGTTCGTGTACTGTTTTCAAAAAAAATATTAGCAATTGTAATATCACGCAACGAAGGTACTTTCTTTATCGGGCGATTAATTACTTCTTTAAAATGATCGGCAGTTTCAAAAATCAGGTTAATATCATTTTCATTAATATATTTAATACCTAATAAATGATTTACACTTAATTCGCTCATTATTGTTTAGATTTTCAGATTTTTATAATTCTTAATATGGAGTTTCGTTTTATTTTTGAGTAACCAAATCTAATTGGTCACTAAATAAACACCATCCTCTCCATCTTGCTCAGCCCAACAAACTTTTACCTTTTCACCATTAATCGCATCAACTTGACGACCTCGATAATCTGGTTGGATAGGTAAGTCTCTACTAAAACGACGATCAATTAATGCCAACAATTCAATTCCTGAAGGTCTCCCAAAAGATTGAATAGCTGTCAAAGCAGCACGAATACTACGTCCAGTATACAATACATCATCAATGAAGATTACTTTTTTCTCTTCTACTAAAAAATCAATTTGTGTTTTATTGGCTTCCAAAGGCTTATTGGTTCTGCGGAAATCATCTCTAAAAAAAGTGATATCCAAATATCCCAAAGATACATTTGGTATGTGATATTCTTTTTCTAATAATTCTTTTAATCGTTCTGCCAAAAATGTTCCTCTAGGCTGAATCCCTATCAAAACAGTATCAGAAAAGTCAAGATGTTTTTCAATTAATTGACAAGCCAAACGATTCAAAATAATATTGACTTCTT
Source organism: Flavobacterium sp. P1_E4 (assembly GCF_056405915.1). Lineage (NCBI taxonomy): Bacteria > Pseudomonadati > Bacteroidota > Flavobacteriia > Flavobacteriales > Flavobacteriaceae > Flavobacterium > Flavobacterium sp. P1_E4. The sequence continues at coordinate 61,206 of NZ_JBFUBE010000020.1, read as the reverse complement.
TTGAATTGAGTAACACTTTTTGATTCATATTTAGCAATTATTTGTTTTTAAAAGATTTACGGCATCATTCGTATTATTATTGAAATGCAATATTTGTCATTTGCTATTTCAAAACATCCGCAGGTTTGGTTGAGCAAATATACAAATTCCGTTTTAGGATTTATTAATTGCAACACCAGAAAAATTATTTCTTTTTTTCCTAAAAGAAATCCATGTTGCCTTATGCCAAATATATTTCTTAGAAGAGAATCTTTTTAACATTTATCTATGGATTAATACTGTTCTCAGTTCTTTATAAGGCATTTTATTTTTTTAAATAACATCAATTATCTGATGATTTTAAAATAATTACTGATTTGCTATAATTTTAACTCATTGTCGTCATTTTTATACTAACACATTGAAATAACGATAATTAAAGCCATTATATCATCAGTTTCTGCTAATTATCTATAAGTTTTCACTGGTTAGTTATCCTACATTTGACATTCGAATTAGAATATGAATTTCTATAAATTCAGAATTTAACTTAATCAACTTATACATTCATTTAAAAGATACTATTCTACAACTTTAAACCTATTTATTATTAACCAAAACCAAAAAAAAAAAAAATGAAAAAAGTCTTTTTTTATGTTACTCTTGTTTTCCTTGTTCTAAGTTGCGAACAAGAAAAAAAAGAATCCAATGTTGAAGCTACAAATGATCAACAACCGAACGGAACCTGTTTGACCGACCAAGTGATGGCACAGTATTATGCCGAAAACCCATTGGCTCGCACTCAAATGGAAAATTTTGATCTTTATACACAGAATCGTGTTAAAAGTATTTCTACTAGTAAAATGCTTGCAAGTAGTTATGTTATCCCAGTTGTATTTCATGTTTATGGAACTGATTTTGCTGGAAAAACTGTGAATGAACAAACGATTATAACAGCCTTAGAAAAAGTAAACGAAGATTTTCACGGTCTTAATTCTGATTATGGAACTGTTGATCCTTTTTTTCAATCAATTCGCTCCACTTTTAATGTAACTTTTAAATTGGCACAAATAGATCCAAATGGCAACCCTACTCCAGGAATAATTTTCCATCCAAGCGCAAAAGGATATGGAGGCACTAAACCAACGGCAATCAAAGCAATTCAAGCTGATGCGTGGGATAACTACAAGTACTGTAATGTGTATATTCAGTTGGATTTATATGGTGACAATAAACTGAATAATTCCGGTGTTGCTTGGTATCCCGATAAAGCAATGTCTGATAGTAAAATTGCAAGAATTGTGTACAATGGGCGATATCTTTATGGAAACACGGATTCTGAGTTTTCGTCCACACTTTCTCATGAATTTGGTCACTGGCTAAATTTAATTCACTCTTTTCAAGATGGATGCTCATTGACAAATGAGAATTTATGTGATACGACAGGAGACAAAGTTTGTGACACACCACAGGCCACGAGTGCTGACAACTGTTCTACTCAAACTAATTGTTCCGCAAAACGTGTAAATGTTGAAAATTATATGGGATATGCAGGAGCAGGAGGTTGTTACAAAATGTTTACTTTAGGACAAGTCGGTCGCATGGATGCAGCCATGCATCATGTAGCGAGACAAACCATTTGGCAAACAACAAACCTTAGTTCGACTGGGGTACAATAATTTTTCACAAAGTTTAGAATAGTATGAAAAGAGGATGTTTCAAAATTTTGAAACACCTCTTTTTGATTTTACCTTAATTACAAAAAAAACTCCCACATAAATGCAGGAGTCTATAATTTATTGAACTTAATTATTCTTAAGAATACATTTTTGTTAAAACAATTTGCATCTTATTCACTTACGAAACAGTAACAATAAACCTTAAAAACACAAGAATAAAACTTATTTACAAAACTAGGTTTACAAACTACTACGAGACAATATCAAGTTGTATTAATACATACACGTTTATTTATCCAAATAAATAGTATTACTTCAGTGCCAGAGCTCATAGATTTAAATCAAACACAAACTTTTCTTTTCTTTTCTCAATGGTAGTTCAGGTTCAGACAATGAGGTTTCTTACTGTAACAATGGCAGTTCGTGTTCAAACAATGAGATCCCATGCTGTAACAATGACAGTTTATGTTAAAACAATGAAGCCTCTTGCTAAAGTATTGGTATTTCCTGTTCAAACAATTGCATTTCTCTTTTAAACAATGGAACTTCTTCCTTAATCTATGTCACGTGTTTTAATAAAAATAAAAAAACCCTTTCTCTATGATAGGGAAAGGGTTTCTTTTTTTTGCAATCAAAGCTTATTTAGTGTACATTTTTATTCTTAATTCTTGAACTTTTTCATCATCCAAATATTCATCAAAAGTCATATAACGATCGATAGCGCCATTTGGTGTTAATTCAACTACCCTATTACCTACAGTTTGGGCAAATTCATGGTCATGAGTTGTAAAAATAACTGAACCCTTAAAGTTTTTCAATGAATTATTGAAAGCAGTAATAGATTCCAAATCCAAGTGATTTGTAGGTTCATCTAGCATTAGGATATTAGCACGTTCCATCATCATTCGGGACAACATACAACGAACTTTTTCTCCTCCTGATAAAACACGACTTGTCTTTAAAGCCTCTTCACCAGAAAAAATCATTTTTCCAAGGAAACCTCTAATAAAAACTTCATCGCGTTCTTCCTCTGTTTTTGCCCATTGGCGTAACCAATCAACTAAAGTATAATCATTTTCAAAAAAAGAATGATTTTCTACTGGCAAATACGCTTGATTTGTGGTAACTCCCCAATCAAATTCACCAGCATCTGGTTCTTGATTTCCATTTAATATTTCATAAAAGGCTGTTGTAGCACGAGAATCTTTAGAGAAAAGAACAATTTTATCGCCTTTGGCCATATTCAAATCAACTCCTTTAAACAAAATTTCACCATCAATCGAAGCGCTTAAATTTTGCACATTCAAAATTTGATCTCCAGCTTCACGATCCTGATCAAAAATAATCGCAGGATAACGACGGCTAGAAGGTTTAATTTCAGAAATATTCAATTTAGAAATCATTTTTTTACGAGAAGTAGCTTGTTTAGATTTAGCAACATTCGCAGAAAAACGACGAATAAATTCTTCTAATTCTTGTTTCTTTTCTTCGGCTTTTTTGTTTTGTTGAGCGCGCTGTTTAGCAGCTAATTGACTGGATTCATACCAAAAAGTATAATTCCCTGAATAATGATTTATTTTACCAAAATCAATATCCGATATATGTGTACAAACTGAATCCAAGAAGTGTCTGTCGTGAGAAACTACGATTACTGTATTTTCATAGTTTGCCAAGAAATTTTCCAACCAAGCAATGGTTTCAAAATCCAGGTCATTGGTAGGTTCATCCATGATTAATAAATCTGGATTTCCAAACAGCGCTTGTGCCAAAAGTACTCTCACTTTAATTTTTCCTTCCAAATCTCCCATTAATGTATAATGGTTATCCTCAGAAATTCCAAGATTAGAAAGCATTGAAGCTGCATCAGAATCGGCATTCCAACCGTTCATTTCTTCAAATTGTACTTGTAACTCCCCTATTCTATCTGCGTTTGCATCATTGTAATCCAAATAAAGGGCGTCCATCTCTGTTTTCACAGCATATAAAACTTTATTACCCATCATCACGGTTTCCAATACCGTATGTTCGTCAAACATGTTGTGGTTTTGGTTTAAAACCGACATACGTTTTCCTGGTTCCAAATGAATATGTCCCGAAGTTGGGTCGATATCACCTGCAATTATTTTAAGAAAAGTTGATTTTCCAGCACCATTGGCTCCAATAACTCCATAAATATTTCCGTGTGTGAAGGTTGTATTTACTTCGTCAAACAAAATTCGTTTGCCAAACTGAACTGATAAATTATTGACTGTTAACATGAATGTCTCTTTATTAAAATTTTGTGCAAAAGTACAAAAAAATGTCAAATATTTTTTACTCAAAAACAACAATTAGTTTATTAATAAATTTCCAACAATTCTTATCTGATTTTGAATCTATACATTAAAAACCAAAAAAACCTGGCAACGAATTACCAGGTTTAGAGATATTGTTTTCACAGAAAAACAATAGCAATTCAAAATAAAAAATCATATTAAAATGTAAATAACCAAACTCAATCTTAACTATTACAACTTTTATTTTTGAATTTAAATCAAGCTTGAACTAACTTTTTCAAGCTATTATATACCGCTAATTCAACATCGGCATGTTCTTTCGAATTACATTTCTCTAGTAATTCATTCAATACAGAAGCATCTATACTCTGTTTATTTATTTTAAGCAAAAGTTGCTCTGATATATCATTTAAATTTTTAGCCAAAGGTAAAAGTGGCTGGACTAGAGGTGCATCATTACTTAAAGTTATTAAGTCTTTATTCATCTTAATCCATTTATTTAAATAATTAGCAACAATAATTTGATTTTCATTTGTTTTATTATTCAAATAATTACTTACAGCACCATCAAATCCTACTGCATCAAATGCATCTGGAGTACAAGCATCGGCAAATAAAGTCAACGGCGAATACATTTGATATTCAGTCCCTCCACTATTTCTTGTATACTGTTTAAGTGGTTCACAAACATTAGACAAATCAAGTAATGCTTCATTTTTTTGATTATTGCTAATATTTCTCAACAATCCCTCTTTGCTCTTTAAGTGTGTCAATCCAAGTTCTTCCAATCTGAAAGAAACTGTATTTAGTCTTTTACGCAAACTATTGATATCTGTAATATTTTCATTGGACCAAAGACGTTCGGCAATGGCCGCAGTTCTTGGCCAAATTCTGGAATCAATGGTTGCTGGCGTCACCAATTCTGACCACATAACAGCCTCACCTCCCAAAATCCTAGCTTTTTCTTCATCAGTTAGTGCAACATTTTTCGGCATTGGGTCAACTTTATAATGATCTTCAACTCCAAAAACCAAATCAATATAAAATCCATTGGATAATACCGTTTTGTATCCTCCTTTTACAGCGTCAATAAGAGATTTACCAGCTGGAACTCCCTCATTACTTCCTTTCCAAGAATGTATAATAGCATCTTTGGACATATTTTTAGTCATGATTTCTTCCCACCCCATTAATTCTTTATTATGCTTTTTGAGCATTGGAATTAATTGCATCGTGAAATACGTTTGCAATTCATGGTTGTTTGCTAAATTATGTTTCTTTTTGAATTCTTGAATTTTAGGATTTGAGTCCCAGTCTTTCCCTTCGTTTTCATCACCCCCTATGTGAAAAAATTTACCGGGAAAGAGCGGACAGATTTCATCAAAGAATTCACTTAATAATTGGTACGTTTTTGGATTTGAAGGATCTAATGTAGGTGAAAAAATCCCCGCATTTCTTTCCAAACTATAAGATTGTATTTGTGTAAACTGTTGTCCTTTTTCACCTGAATTTAAATGCAAGTTCACCACTTTACTTCCTATTTCTGGATAAGCAGTCAATATAGCCGTTCCGTGGCCTGGTACATCCAGTTCTGGAACTACCAAAATCCCTCTATCCGCAGCATATTTTACAACACTTTTTATTTCTTCTTGAGTATAATAATTTCCATCCGATGCCATTTGTATCAGTTTCGGATGTTTTTTCATTTCGATTCTCCAACCTTGATCATCTACTAAATGCCAATGAAAAACATTCATCTTTACAGATGCCATTCCATCCAAATTGCGTTTTATCACATCAACTGGCATAAAATGTCTTGCTCCGTCAATCATTAAACCTCTCCAAGTAAATCTTGGAAAATCTGAAATTTTAGAAGTCGGAAAATAAAAGGATTTATTATTATTTTGCAACAATTGCAACAAGGTTTCCAGTGCATGCAATGCTCCTACATCTGTTGTTGCATTTATGGTAATCTTATTTGAGCTTACATCCAATAAATAACTTTCATCTTCATACAATTCAATTTTTCCAGATCGAACACAATTGATTTGCAATTCTGCATCAGGAACTTCATTTAAACCTGTTACAAAGCCTTGATTGAAGAACAAACCAGTTCTTCCGTCCAATCGTCTTAAAAAATTAGTGGCACCAATAAATATCCTTGAATTTGGAGCTCCAGTGATATTAACTTTGAAGTTCTTTGTCAATGGAAATGTACCTTCTGAAAGCGAAATGTTTTGAGGCCACGGCATAATATTTAATTGCTCTTTACTAATTTGAGCTGATGAAATAATAGAGGCAAATAAAAAAATTATGATGTATTTCATTTTATATAAGAAAGTATATTAAAAATCTGAATTTCAAAAAAAATGATGTAAATCAAGTGCTAAACTCTAGAATTCATAGTTCATACAAAAACTTAGAGCCTAGCCCTTTAATAAACACTCAAAACAAAAGTGGTATTGTATTTAGTACTCAAAACGTTTAAAAGCTTCAATCGCCTCATATTCGGCAAGTCCTAATTTATCGTATAATTTTGCCGTATTTTTATTTCGGTCCTCGGCTCTAACCCAAAACTCTCTCGAATCATTTCCTTGGAACATCACTCTGTCTTTTTGGGACTGGTGGTATAAAATGGCTTGTCTTTTCAACATTACTTCGTCCGGACTCAATGGAACGGCCATGTCAATTTCGTGGATATCCCATTCGTGCCAAGCGCCTCTATACAACCACAACCAACAATCGTTCATGAATGGTTTTGATTTTAATGCTTTCATGGCCGCAAAAATCGCATTCAAGCATACTTCGTGAGTACCGTGTGGATCTGCAAGATCCCCTGCAGCAAATACTTGATGCGGTTTGATTTTCTCAATAATATCTTTTACGATAGCTATATCTTGTGGCCCCAATGGATTCTTTTGAACCATACCCGTTTCATAGAATGGCATATCCAGGAAATGGGTGTTTTCGTCTTTCAAACCGATGTATCTCGTTGCCGCGTACGACTCGCGTCTTCTKATCAATCCTTTTAATTTWCKMACTTCGTCAGAATCGCTTTGCCCTAGTGGTTTAGAATTAATAGAATCWATTACCGATTGAAAATCAATTCCAGATTTATTTCCYTCWGTAAAATCATTGCACACTTCRGCAAACTTYAAWGCCTCATCATCAGTWACCGCAATRTTTCCTGAAGTYTGATAMACCACATGCACATCGTGACCTTGTTTGATTAATTTGGCGAATGTTCCTCCCATCGAGATAACATCGTCATCCGGATGAGGRCTGAACAGAATYACTCTTTTCTTGGMTGGATTTGCTCTTTCCGGTCTGTGAGAATCATCCGTGTTTGGTTTTCCTCCCGGCCATCCCGTAATGGTATGTTGCAACACATTGAACATATTGATATTTAAATCATATGATGAACTTCCGGCTGCCAATAAATCGGACATTCCGTTGTTGTTGTAATCYCTRTCKGTYAATTTAAGWATKGATTGATCGGTATGYTGACAAAGCCAAACAATTGCCTTGTTTTTCAACTGTTCMGTCCAGATACATTCCCCTACCAACCAAGGTGTTTCCAATCTGGTYAATTCCGAAGCGGCACCTTCATCCAAYACAAATGTGGTATTGTTGTGGTTTTGCAAAAAAGTAGCAGGAACTTCMGAACTGATATCGCCTTGAATGGTTCTCTTGATAATCGATGCTTTGTTTTGTCCCCAAGCCATCAAAACAATTCTTTTGGATCTCARAATGGTTGAAACTCCCATCGTGATCGCTTTTTTKGGAACGTTCCCAATTCCGTTGAAATCACCCGAAGCATCCACTTTGGTGATATGGTCCAAAGTAATAATTCGAGTTCCAGAATTGATGTGTGAACCTGGYTCATTAAAACCAACGTGTCCCGTACGACCAATTCCCAACAATTGAAAATCGAGTCCTCCRGCATTTTTGATATTCATTTCATAATCAACACAAAACTGGTTCARRTCYTCCAARGCAACSGTTCCRTCCGGAATATTKATATTTTCGGGTCTGATGTCAACATGGTTAAAAAGGTGCTGGTGCATGAAGTAATAATAACTTTGRTTGCTTTCCTTCGGCATAGGATAATACTCATCCAGATTRAAAGTCACAACATTATCAAAACTCAATCCTTCCTCTTTRTGCATACGAACCAATTCCTGATACACTTTTATTGGRGAAGAACCTGTAGCAAGTCCTAATACACACTTTTTATTTTTTTCTTGTTTGGAACGAATTAAATCGGCAATCTCTTGAGCAACGATTATTGAAGCATCAGCTGAGTTTTTAAAAATTACGTTGTGGATTTTTTCAAAACGGGTATCTTCAAACTGACCTGCTTTTTTGAAGCTGATGTCATTACCTTTAATTGATGTAGTTCTCATGTTTTTATAATTATATATTTTTAATCTGAAAGAGTATAATATAAATATTATTAAGTCATTAAATTCTTAAACTTGAAATATTTATATCTTGTGCTTATAATTTTAAATCTTGTTGTTTTGAAACAAAACCATATATGTTCTGTTTATATATAAATTTTTATTTTCTAAAAAAATAAAAAGAAATTTCAATAGTAATAAGCTCTTAAAACAAAGTAAAATCACTTTACAAATCGGAGCGATTGGTTATAAAACCTTTAAAATCAATTAAAAAAATCTTGCAGCATCATTTTTCAATTCTTCATTTTTTTATATCCAGACAGGCTTTCACCTGTCTGGAATAAAAAATAACTATTTGTAATTTTAGAAATTTGGTCCGGTAGTATCCCACCAAAGTCTAGTTGCTCCATTATCAGGGCCACCTAATTTTGTTACTCCAGAATCATATCCAGCTTTATTACCGTCGATTTCAGATTGAGAAAAAAGATTTCTACGTGGTCCGTACTGAGTTGAAATAACACCATTACTATCATTCTTAAGTACAGGTAACAATTTTGGATAACCAGTTCTTCTGTATTCAGACCAAGATTCTTGACCATCAGGGAAATTAGCAATCCATTTTTGAGTAATAATTTTTTGCAATTTCACTTCATTAGTAGCATTTGCATCCCAAGCAATAGTAACTTTATTTACTGCTGCTCCATTGTTTGCACTATCAAATGCATCTACGAAATCTTTTGCCATTTTTGTATTATCAGCAATGTAAGCATCGGCACCAGTAACTCCAAATTGAGCAAATGAAGCAGTGATTCCTTGCTCATACAGAGATTGTGCTGTACCACCCATATTCCAACCTCTCAAAGCACCCTCTGATCGTAGAAAGAAAACTTCAGCAGCCGTCATCCAAACGATTTTTTTAGCTTCTGTTACTTTACCATAAGCAGACATTCCAACGTGATCTGATTTTGCTTTGATATCTATACCTGTACGAATACCTCTGTATTGTCCTGCTACCAGTGGATCTGTTGCTTTATTGAAAAATTTAGCAATTCTAGGATCATTATAACCTGTTAATATAGATTCCATATCAGCAGACATTCTTGCATCTCCCCATGAATTTGAAACTACAGATAATGGATGTGGATTGGTAATATTTATAAGTGCAATATCTGCAATAGCTTCTAAAACACCATAAGGATTGGCAACTGCTTTTTCAGCTTCAACTTTAGCTTTTGCTGGATCAACTTTTACAATTCTCATTGCCAAACGTAAACGTAATGAGTTTGCAAATTTAACCCACTGTGAATAATCTCCTTTATAATCCGTCTGATCAGCATCTCCAAATGTAGATTTTTCACCATTTTGAATTTTTTTATCAAATTCAGCAACAGCTATATCTAACTCTTCGAACATTTGAGTATATACCTCTTGTTGACTATCATAAAGAGTTGTTGTACCTGTTGATTTTCCGAATTGAGAATATTGAATAGGACCAAATGAATCCGTAATTCTGTGCATCGCCTCTACTTTCATTATCAAAGCCCAAGCATAATACTGACTAGCAGGTGTTCCTTTTGTTTCTTTAATTACTTTTGTGACATTTGCTAACACATCTGTATAAGCATCGTTCCATTGAAAACTAGACCAACCGCGATTAAGACTATAAGTAGAATTGTTTACACCTCCTCCAAAAGGAGTTGGAATACCATTATAACCTCCCCAAATATCTCCTGATAAACTTTGAGCCAATTGATATTCCCAATGCACAGATGGCACTACATTATTATTTACAGGAGCAAACAGTAATTTAATGTTATTATTATCTTGAGTCAAATCAGCATTAGTTATACCATACTTATTTGTATTTATATCATTATAATCCCCTGTACAACTTGCCGCCAAAACTAATGACGTGCATAAAACTGTTGTTTTTATTTTATTTAGTATCATTGTTATCTTTTATTAGAAAGTTACATTTATGTTAAGTCCAATACTTCTTGTTGATGGCATTCCGAAAACATCAACTCCTTGTAAACCATTACCAGTACTCAATGAAATATTTGGATCAAATGGCGCATCTTTATAGAAGAAAAATAAGTTTCTACCCACTAATGATACATTAGCTGATTTTAATGCAGTGTTTTGTCCAAGATTAAAAGTATAACCAAAAGATAATTCTCTCAAACTCACATTTGTTGCACTATAGATATATTCGCTAGACAAACCATTTCTACCACCTATTGATGAGTAATATTTGTTTGCATCCATTTTTGTTACAGCAGTTCCATCAGGCATTACAGCATCAATTGTCACACCTCCAGCATTTCTAGCATCTCCAGAAGCTTTAGAAACTCCATTAATATCCATAATAGCTTGTGTCATACTCAAAACATCTCCTCCAAAACGACCATCAATAGTAAAATTCAAATTAAAATTACCGTATTTGAAGCTATTAGAAAATCCTAACATAAAATCTGGATTTGAATTACCAATATTTACCCAAGGATTATCATTTGCATCCACATATTTTTGAATAGCACCTTTATCATCTAAAACCAACTGCCCTTTATCATTTCTAATTGGTTTCCATCCTTGAATTGTTCCAAAAGGTTCCCCTTCAGTCAAAGCATATCTATAATTATTGTTTGAATCAGGAGTAATAACTACTACACCACCTTGGTCTTTAGGTAAATTTGTAACTTTATTTTTATTTTGCGAATAATTGATTGTTGCATCCCATTTGAATTTATCATTATCAATAATTTTACCAAAAACAACCGCTTCTATACCATTATTAGATATTATACCGCCATTGTAAGCATAATTTTGAAAACCATCTGCATTAGTTGGAGCAGGGATAGTTAAGTATTGATTTTTTGTCTCATTTGAATAGTAAGTCAATTCAAAACCAACTCTATTATTAACAAATCTCCATTCTGTACCAAATTCATAGGAATCTTGTCTTTCTGGTTGTAAAGTTGTTCCTGGTCTTACACCTGTAACTGGACTTATTGCAGAAGTGTTTGCAGAAGTGTACAAGTTAACTGGAGTAGTTACAAATGAAGCAACATCATTACCCACTTGAGCATAAGAAGCTCGAACTTTACCAAAACTAATTGATTCCGGCATTTTTATCATTTCTGATAAGATAGCTGTAGCTCCAACAGAAGGATAGAAGAAAGATGTACTTTCAGTATTAACTAAAGTAGAAGACCAATCATTACGACCTGTAACATCTAAATATAACATAGATTTATATCCAAAAGTTGCCGCCGCAAAAACAGATTGAACTTCTTTACTTGCACCCATATTTTGATAAATTCCTTCTGTATCTTTAAAATTGTGAATTGTAAACCAGTTAGCCGCTTTCAATCCGCTATTTCCTGAATCAAGAACTGATTGATCATTTAATTTTGAATTAGTAATACTGGTACCAACATTAGCATAAAAACTGAAATCATCATTGAATTTAGTATTGATGGTAGCAATTAAATCAGCATATTTCTGAACACTTAAGCTATTAATATTTATATACTTACCTGTCTCAGGAGCCCAAACACTATTTGTAGAAGCATTAATTTTATTTTCTAATGTATTATTAACTCTATCATAATTAAACCTAGAACCAATGGTTAACCATTTATTAGCTTCATAACTCAATCCTGTAGCAATATTTAAATAGTCATTTGTGTCTATTGATGTATTTCTTTTAATACTATAATAAGGATTTTGTTCTATGTCAACATTACCTGCTAAAGGATTAGCATAGTTTTGTATTGTTGGCCAATTTTGAACCATCATATTTCTTAGTGGATCAAAAACTTCGAAATTATTTTTATAATAATTAAAATCTTTTCCTCCTTCAGCAACTCTAGGAAACAAATAAACACCTGTAAGCGGGTTGTAATACAAACCATTTGTAGGTCTGTTATCAATTTTTTGAAAAATATAATTAGCAGCTGCAGTAACAGTTAATTTATCATTAAAGAATTTAGCTGTTTGTCTCAAACTAAAGTTGTGTTTTTTCAAATCATTATCTTCAATAATTCCACTTGCTATAGTATTAGCATAAGAAACAGAAGTTGTAGAATGTTCAGCACCTGTAGAAAAACCAAACGAAGTTATTTGAGTATGACCAGTTTGAAAAAAATCTTCGACGTGATCTTTAGAAGCACCTTTAGCACCCCAAGAAAATTCATTTCCTGCAGTTACATAGTCATTTTGAAATTTTGGCAAATAAGCTGCTGTTTCAAAAGTAGAGTTTGAAGAAGCTCTAAAAGTTTCTTTACCAGCTTTGACTTTTTTAGAAGTCAATAAAATAACCCCTCTGGCACCTTGACTACCATATAAAGCTGCAGCAGATGCACCTTTTAATACAGTCATTCCTTCATAATCATCAGGATTTAATAGTGAAGCAACATCTCCTCCATCACGGTTACCTCCTTGAAGTGATCCAAAAGTATCGTTCGGTTGACCTGAACCAATATTCAACATCGGCACACCATCAATTACATATAGTGGATTGTTATTTGTAACAGATGAATTACCTCTAATAGTTACTTTAGAAGAACCTCCCGCTCCACCTGAACTCTTAACTACAGCAACTCCCGCAATTTTACCAGCAATTGTATTAATAAGATTTGGATCTTTTGCTCTAACCAATTCTTCTCCTTTTAGCTCTTGTGCAGAGTAAGTCAAAGCCTTTTTAGATTTCTTAATACCTAATGAAGTTACTATTACCTCAGTTAAAGCAGTAGAACTAGCTGAATTTAACTTTACATTGATAGTAGAAGACTCGCCTACTTCTATATTTCGCGTTTCATATCCTAAGTATGAAATCACTAATGTAGCACCAGGCTTAACTTCAATTGAAAATTTACCATCAAAATCTGTTGAGGCACCATTAGCTTCGCCTTTTACGTTAACATTTGCACCTGGTATCGGAGTACCCGTCGCATCTGAAACAAAACCATTGACTTTTTTTACCTGCGCAAGGGTTACTTGCGTCGTAAAAATAATCATCACGATTAAAAAAATTTTTCTCATTTTTAAATTATTTTTGTTAGTTATGGTGTAAATTTATCCTTAACGTATTGTTAAAAAAAATAATTTAAACCAACAGCATGACTTTTTAAACCAACGACATGTTTTAATCAATAATGTGTTTTTCGAAAACGTTTTCTTCTGTGTTTTTTTAACCGTTATAACATTTTTTCAACTTTTTATTTAGCAAAACACCGTTTTTAATGACAAAATGATTATTGTTGCATAATAAAACAGTAACAAATTCGAATTTCTATTCAATGCTATATTATAAGTGTTAAAATGAAAAAAATAAACTTTACTATTAAATTCAAAAACCACGTATGGTTTTGGGGAATCTACTTTTTACTTAATTTTTTACGCTGGGGAGCTTATTTCAATGATTATAAGTATTCCTTCAAATCCAATCTAATAGAATTTGCTCTTCACATACCTTTAGTGTATTTCAATTTATTAATACTCATTCCTATGTTTGTATTAAAATCAAAATATATTAAATATACCTTTTCATTATTAGCAAGCTTAGCTGTAGTCTATTTATTAAAAACAGGACTCACCTATTATATAATTTCAAAAAATATTTGGCCAGAAGCCAATAGAGATTACAGACCATTTGAAATTAATCATATAGTTGCTGTTTGTATTGGTGAATTGTATGTTCTTGCAATAGCCTCTTCAATATATTTAATGCTGACTTGGCTTAGAGAAAGAGATCGCAACAAAGCAATAATGGAAAATCAAAATAAAATAAAATTAAAATATTTAAAGAACCAAATTCAGCCTCACTTCTTTTTCAACACTCTAAATAATCTTTATGCTCTTTCATTAGAATCATCGAATAAAGTTCCTGATGTTATCATAAAACTTTCCAACTTGATGGAATATGTTCTTTACGACATAGATGACACTCAATTTGTCCCATTGATAAATGAAATCGATTATATGCAGAATTATATCGAAATAGAAAAATTACGATTTGAAAATGTTGAAGTGGCAATAAATCTAGAATCTGACATTGATAATATAAAAGTCCCTCCATTATTGTTTATCTCACTCATAGAAAACGCTTTTAAACATGGAGGTGCAAACAATGAAAATCTCAAAATAAAAATTAATTTCAGAGTCGTAAATTCTAACCTTGAATTTGAAATAATAAATAATTTTGTAATTTCACCACCGTTAAAAACAAAAAAAGGAATTGGTTTATCCAACACAAAAAAAAGATTGAAACTAATTTACAAAAATAATTTTATCATAAAACAAATGATAAAATTCAATTTTTATATAATCAAAATACAAATACCTTTATATAATGAAGATTAAATGTGTATTAATTGATGATGAACCATTAGCTATAAAGGTATTACTCAATTACTTTGAAAATTTTTCAGACTTCGAAGTTATTGGTACATTTAATAATTCATTAGACGGACTTGAATTTATAAATTCAAATAATGTCGATGCAGTTTTTCTAGACATCAATATGCCAATGATGACTGGTTTTGAATTAATCAGTTTGATTGAAAATAAAACTAGAATAGTCATTACAACAGCTTTCAGGGAATTTGCTGCAGAGAGTTACGACTTGGAAGTATTGGATTATTTGGTAAAACCCATTCCATTACCAAGATTTATAAAATGTATTCATAAAATTGAGGCCGAATACAATTTAAAAAATAATATCAAAATTGAAAACCATCGTGTCGAACCACACCTTTTTATCAAAGTTGATAAAAAAATGGTAAAAATCAATATTGATGAAATACTTTTTGTCGAAGGGATGAAAGAATATATCAAAGTTGTCACTCCCGAAAAAACATATATAACTCATAAATCATTGACTTCATTAACCGAAGAATTGCCTACTGATCGATTTATGCGCATTCATAAATCCTACACAATTGCATTAAATAAAGTAAAATCGATAGAAGGCAATCGAATACAAATTTCATCTTATACTATCCCTATTGGCCGAAATTACAGTAAAGAAGTTAAAAGCAAAATCTTAGAATAATTTCTGCATATAACCTACAGATTAACTCAATAAAAAGTAATAAAATCGCCATTTGTTGACGAAATAATGTCGTTTATATAAAAGTGAAAAACTTTATATCATAAAATTTTTTTTTGAAATTCTTAACAAATATATTTACAGTCTTGCAGCATCAAAAAAATTAATAATAACCAAAAAAAAATTAAATTTTTAAAAATTATGAGTTCAGAAAATTCACAAACCAAATGGGGACAATTTATCCCCCTAGTCATCGTATTCTTCTTTTGGGGATTTGTTGCTGCAAGTAACGACATTCTTATCCCAGTTTTCAAAAAAGCATTTGATTTAACACAAGGTGAAAGTCAATTAGTAGCTTTTGCATTTTACATAGCTTATACTGTTGGTTCTCTTATATATATGGGAGTTTCCGTTTTGATAAAAGAAGATTTAGTAAACAAAATTGGATACAAAAATGGGTTGTCACTTGGATTACTTATTTCTGCATTAGGTACACTTTTATTTTATCCAGCTGCCAATACAGGCTCTTTTACATTAATGTTAGCAGGTCTTTTTATTGTTGGTCTTGGATTTTCGCTACAACAAACAGTTGCAAATCCATTAGCAATCGCCTTAGGACCAATTAAAACAGGTTCACAACGTTTAACATTAGCAGGTGGAATCAATAATTTTGGAACTACAATCGGACCATTAATTGTTAGTTTTGCCATTTTTGGTTCAAGTGCAAGTGGTAACACCAATGCAAGTATTGAAAGCGTAAAAATTCCTTACCTAGTCTTAGGATTTGCATTTTTAGTAGTTGCTATTTTATTAAAATTCTCATCATTGCCAGAGCGACCAGAATTAATTGAAGAAGATGATTCTAATGATAAAGTATCAGTAAAAACATCTGCCCTACAATATCCTCAATTGGTAATGGGGATGATCGCTATCTTTTTATATGTAGGTGTTGAAGTATCTACAGCAAGTAATTTACCAGCTTACATGGAAAGCAAATTGGGCTTTTTAACCAAAGATGTTGCTCCATACATATCTTTATATTGGGCAAGTTTAATGATTGGTCGTTGGACTGGAGCAGTTGAAGCATTCACTGAAAATATGAGCTTACTAAAAATATTAAGATTTCTAGCGCCTTACTTAGCATTTGGAGTATTTTTAGCAGTAAATGCAATGGCTAATCACGATTTAACTCCTTTTTACATCTACGGACTAGTAATTTTAGTATTAATCGGAGCAGATATGGCTAGTAAAGGAAATCCAGCCAGGATGCTTCTAATTTTTTCTAGTTTAGGTATTTTGGCTACTGCTGTAGGAATAACAACTAGCGGAATGATTAGTGTATATGCTTTTACAAGTGTTGGTTTATTTTGCAGCACATTATGGCCATGTATCTTTACTTTAGCAGTAAGTGGCTTAGGAAAACACACTAGTCAAGGAAGTAGTTTCTTAATTATGATGATTATGGGGGGTGGTTTTGTGAGTGTTTTTCAAGGTAAAGTTGCTGATTTCGTTGGAATACAAAGCAGTTATATCGTTGGTATCATTTGCTTTGCTTATCTAGCATTTTATGCTTGGAAAGTAAGTGCCATTTTAAAAGCTCACGGAATCGATTTTGACAAAAAAGTAGCTGGAGGACACTAGGAAGATTTCAGATTTTAGCATACAGTTTTCAGAAAAATAAATACCTAAAAAGCCCATTCTAATAAAACAGAATGGGCTTTTTTTATAGAATTCAAATTGCTGAGAATCGCATATATGATTTTCATTCAAACATAGAATCAAATATTGAATTTTTGACCATTTTCAGCTAAACAAAAAAAAGTCCCATTTCATTACAAAATGGGACTTTTTTATTAGTTCTTTTAACTTAATACTGCAACCTAAAAGCTGAGTACTCTTATTATTTGTTTCCTTTCTCGAAATCAGCAACAAATTGTGCCAAACCGATATCAGTCAACGGGTGTTTCAATAAACCATAAATTGCTGATAATGGTCCTGTCATTACATCGGCACCAATTTTTGCACAATTTACAATATGCATGGTGTGACGTACAGAAGCAGCCAAGATTTGCGTCTCATAGCCATAGTTATCATAAATCTCTCTAATTTCTTCGATCAATGCTAAACCATCTGTAGAAATATCATCCAAACGACCAATAAATGGAGAAACATAAGTAGCACCTGCTTTCGCAGCCAATAAAGCTTGTCCTGCAGAAAACACTAAAGTAACATTAGTTTTAATTCCTTTATCAGAGAAATATTTAGCAGCCATTACTCCTTCTTTTGTCATTGGTAATTTAACAACAATTTGATCGTGCAAATCAGCTAATTCCTCACCTTCTTTAATCATTCCGTCGTAATCCAACGCATTCACTTCGGCACTTACATCACCCTCAACCAAATTACAGATATCAACATAATGTTTCAAAATGTTGTTTTTTCCTGTAATTCCTTCTTTAGCCATCAAAGATGGATTAGTAGTAACTCCATCTAAAACTCCTAATGCTTGTGCTTCTTTAATTTGAGCTAAATTAGCTGTATCAATAAAAAATTTCATAATCTATTTATATTTAATTGTGTGTTTGAAAAATTCGGTGCAAAATTACGAAATCAATATCAATAACAATGGCAATTTCAATGGCAATTTCAATTTCAAAAATCAAAAATCAAATCCTCATTGTTTCTTCATTTTGAATTCCTAAAGTTTATAATGATTCATAAGCATCTTTTCATATACTTTATCAGGCAGAATTCTCTTTAATACAATAGAAAACTTTTGCATAAAAGCACCGACTTTATAATGAATTTTCGGACTTAAATTTTGAATAACCGCATAAACCGCTTCAGCCATTTCATTCGGATTACTTCCACTATCCACATGCTCATCCATGGTTTTTAGATTATTTCCGTAAGGCACCTCATAAGCTGAACCTTTTATTACTGGTGCATGAAAACGACCTGCTGCAATATTGGTAGCAAAATCACCAGGAGCAATATTGGTAATTTGAATTCCAAAAGACTTCACCTCCATGCGCAATGCTTCGGTAATTAATTCTAAAGCTCCTTTGGAAGCTGAATAAATGCTGCGATATGGCAAACCCATATACCCAGCAATTGAGGTAATATTTATAATTAATCCCGATTGTTGCGAACGCATTTGTGGTAAAACAGCTTTCATTACTTCAATTGGGCCAAAAAAGTTGGTTTCAAAGTTATTTTTGATTTCCTCCATAGGAATTTCTTCCAAAGGTCCTGTAATACCAACCCCTGCATTATTAATCACTACGTCAAGCCTTCCAGAAGTCGCTATAATTTCATCAACAGCCAAATGAATAGAATTTGCATTTCTTACATCCAAAGTAATTAGAGGAAAAATTGAATTAAGAACTCGTTCCGGATTCCTACTCGTTCCATACACCACAAATCCTTTATGATGCAAAAACTCTCCAATAGATTTACCAATTCCTGAAGATCCTCCTGTTATCAATACTACTTTATTCATCGTTTAATGTTATAAATTATAAGCGTTTTACAAAGACAAAACACTGAGATTCAAAACAACCAGTTTTTTAATTTGCTTCAAAATTCTGATTTCAATTTGGGTAAAAATAAAAAAATCCTCCCGAAGGAAGACTACTTTTGTATAATTGTTGAAACAATTTTAAATTTAAAAAGAAAAAAATGGCAAGCGATCTACATCGCACCGCTCAACCACGTACCCTTGCTATGTTCCCATCCTGGGGGAGTCTGCAGGAGCTGGTCGTGTAGGACTTGCCGGTGCAAATATACAATCTTTTTATATTTTTGCAAGGGCTTTGCCTCTTAAAATTATCGTTGTATATTGGCTTTTTAAAATTTCAAAACTATGAAAAACTATAACTTCCTATTTATCATTTTCTTAGGAATCATTTTATCTAATTGTGGAAACACAAAAAATGGTGAAAATTCTATATTTACCTTCGATAATTCCAATTATAAGGCACATTATATCTCTGATGATGCTATTTCGTTGGGTATTTTAAACCCAAATTCTAAAGAAATTGACAGTATTGTCTATTTCGTAAACGATAAAAAAGTAGGTTTCAAAAAAGGAAATGAAAAACTAAACTTCAACTTAAAAAATCAAAAACTGGGTTACCAAAATTTTAAGGCTTTGGTTTATTTTGGAGGTGAAAACTCTGAAGCAACTGCGAGAATAGAATTGGTTTCTAATATACAGCCTAAATTATTAAAATTTAAAATTATAAATACCTACTCACACGACACAGCTTCTTTCACTGAAGGTTTAGAATTTTATAATGATACATTATATGAGAGTACTGGTTCTGGCACTACTAGTTCTGGAATAAGTTGCAAATCCTTTTTAAGAAAATACGATTATAAAACAGGAAAAGTATATAAGCAAATTAACCTTGACGAAAAATATTTTGGAGAAGGAATAACCTTTATAAACAGTAAATTATATCAATTGACCTGGCAAGAAAAAACAGGTTTTATATATGATGCAAAAACGCTTAAATTGGAAAAAACATTTACTTATGACAAAGACATTGAAGGTTGGGGAATGACAAATGATGGCACTTATATTTACCAAACCGACAAAACAGAAAAAATTTGGAAAATGGATCCAAAAACTCAAAAAATGATAGATTATATCAATGTATATTCTGGAGATTCAAAAATAAAAGCCATCAATGAACTGGAATGGATCAATGGTAAAATTTACACGAATGTTTGGACAAAAGATGCAATTGCAGTAGTAAATCCAAATAGCGGAGCTGTTGAAGGTATTTTAGACATGTCGGGTTTAAGAAAATTAACACATACGACTACTGATGATTCCTTAAACGGAATTGCCTATAATCCCAAAACCAAAACCATTTTTGTTACTGGAAAAAATTGGGACAAAATGTTCGAAATAACAGTTTTTGAATAAATATATAATGACAACATTAATAGTTAATATTAAAGAACTACTTCAAGTTCGAGAAAATTCCGTTTTAAAAGTATCTGGAACTGAGATGGCTATTTTGCCAACAATTAAGAATGCTTTTTTACTTATTAAAGACGATTTAATTGCTGATTTTGGTTCTATGGATAATTTACCGAAAGTTGTCGTAGATATAACAATTAATGCTACTGGAAAAACGATTCTTCCTTCTTGGTGTGACAGCCATACTCACATCGTTTACGCTGGTAATCGTGAGCAAGAATTCGTAGACCGCATAAATGGAATGACATATGAGGAAATTGCCAATCGTGGTGGTGGAATTTTAAACTCAGCTAAAAAACTTAACGAAACATCCGAAGAAGAAATTTATAATCAATCGAAAGCACGACTCGAAGAAGTAATACAATTGGGAACTGGTGCAATCGAAATTAAATCCGGCTATGGTCTCACCATTGAAGGAGAACTCAAAATGCTTCGCGTAATCAAGCAATTATCCAAAAATCACCCCATAACCATAAAAGCAACTTTTCTTGGTGCACACGCCTTCCCTATCGCTTTTAAAGATGATAAAAAAGGTTATATTGATTCAATCATCAACGAAATGCTTCCTAAAATTGCAAAAAATAAATTGGCGGATTTTATTGATGTCTTTTGCGAAACTGGATATTTTTCAGTCGAAGAGACCGAACAAATTATGGAAGCAGGAATTCTATTTGGCCTTAAGCCAAAAATACATGTTAATCAATTCAATTCAATTGGCGGAATTCAAGCTAGTGTAAAACACAATGCCCTTTCAGTAGATCACCTTGAAATAATGAAACCTGAAGATATAGAAGCCTTAAAAAATACCGAAACAATGCCAGTAGCTTTACCTTCTTGTTCCTATTTTTTAAGCATTCCTTATACACCGGCACGCGATATGATTGCTGCAGGACTTCCTTTGGCTCTTGCTACTGATTATAATCCAGGCTCCACCCCATCGGGAAATATGAATTTTGTTGTTGCAACAGCTTGTATCAAAATGAAAATGACTCCCGAAGAAGCCATAAATGCTGCTACCTTAAACGGCGCCTATGCTATGGGAATTTCTAACACCCATGGAAGCATCACCAAAGGCAAGAAAGCAAATTTAATCATCACAAAAGCTATACCTTCATATTATCAATTACCATATGCTTTTGGCAGTAATCTAATTGATAAAGTAATGCTTGATGGTAAAATTATTGAATAATAATTTTACCTTTTTAAAATATAAGTAAAAAAAAAGAACGATATTCAGATTGAACATCGTTCTTTTTTTCTTTAAAACATGGTTATTATTTTAAAGAAAAATTAGTTGATGAAACCAATTGATCTTTATCATAAACATTAACAGCATACATTCCTTTTGCAAAATCTTTTCCAGCTAAATCTTGTGAAACTTGAACTGTTTTATTTTCATATTTTACACTAGAAACAAAACTATAAGACAATTCTTTAGAACCAAAAGTAATAGTTTTGGCCTCACCTAATACATTGTTTTTACTATCAATTACTTGTACATAATAATCTTTATCTCCAGATTTTGCAATTGAGTTTTCAGCAATAGTAAAGCTTATTTTTAAAACATCAGCTCTACTCGCTTTATCAGTAGCAATTTCTTTACCAGAGCTTTTTAATTTGTAAGCAGCCGTTTGTAAATTCAATATTGATAATTTAGATCCTTTATCAACAGTTTTTGCTAATTCTTCATTTTGTCCAACTAAAACTTCATTGAATTTTTGTGCTTGCCCCAAAACAACAACCGTACTATCACGTTGGTTAGTCAAAGTTACATTTTGTTTTTTCAAACCTTCATTTTCTTTCATCAATTCACTCATATGAGCTTGCATAGTATGAACTTGGCTTTTATATTTTGACAAATCACCATTAGATTTTTTAAGTTCATCCATCAAATTAACGACTTTATCCCTTTCTTGAATCAATTCCTCAGACATTGAGGTATTTTCAGCAATAGCAGCATCATAAGTCGCTTTTAGATCTTGCAAATCTTTCATAACCGATTCTTTTTCGGATCCAACTTTTACAACTTCGGTATGAACAGCTTCAACTTCAGAAGACATTTTAAAAATATAAACTAAACTCCCTACTAATAAAATAGCTAAAACTGCTATAACAGCTTTTAGACTTGAATTGTTTTTTTGATTTTCCATGTTAAAATATAATTGTTTTTTACAAATTTAATAATATATATAACGCAACTTAATACAATTATATTATTTTTGGGAAATATATTTTTTATGGAAAAACTTATTACACTCAGTATTAACGACCTAGCTAAAATCACTAATCATCGAAGTGGAGAAATCAAATTTGGCGAAAAAATACTTACAATACCGAAGAACACTGACCCTATAGACTTTATAAAATCAAGCGAAGCAAAATTTGTCTTATTTGGAATTCCGGAAGACATTGGAGTAAGAGCTAATTATGGAAGACCTGGAGCGGCATCTGCATGGGAAAGCGCCATTAAAAGTATAGCCAATATACAACACAATCGTTTTTCAAAAGGTAATCAAATTATTGCGCTAGGCCATCTGAATGTAAAACAAGAAATGAAAGAGGTAGAACATCTCGATTTCAATGATATCGACGACCGATCTAAATTAAGTCATTTGGTAGAAAAAATTGACAAAGAGGTTTCTCATATAATTTGTAAAATAATACAATGTGGTAAAATTCCAATTGTTATTGGAGGTGGACACAACAATGCATACGGAAATATCAAAGGTGCGGCACTTGCAAAAGGAAAAGCTATTAATGCAGTCAACTTTGACGCCCACTCCGATTTTAGAATTTTGGAAGGACGTCACAGCGGAAACGGTTTTTCATATGCCTTTGAAGAAGGCTTTTTAAAAAAATATTTCATATTTGGTCTTCATGAAAATTATACTTCCAAAAGTGTTTTGGATATTATAAAAAAGATTGAAGATCGAGTTCGTTACAACACTTATGATAGCGTTAATATCAGAAAAGAAAAAGACTTTGGCCAAGAAATGGTAACAGCCCTTGATTTTATTAAAAATGACCCTTTTGGAATTGAAATTGATTTGGATGCCATTCCGAATATTGCAAGCAGTGCTATGACTTTAAGTGGTTTTTCAATTGAAGAATTACGCCAATTTGTTTCTTTTTTTGGAAAAAATAAAAATGCAGCTTATTTACATATTTGTGAAGGTGCTCCAGACTTAGGTGAAGACAAAAACAATCATTTAATTGGAAAATTGATTGGCTATTTAGTTACTGATTTTATGAAAGCGCAAAATTCTACTATACTATAAATCGTAAATCAACATTGCGGAAATTCAAAATTAATACCCATCAAAAATAATAACACTATCTTTGCTGACTTATCTACGTACTTAATACAAGATATTTAATACAAAAATTATGTTATTCGAAGATTTATCACTTTCAAAAAGTATACAAAAAGCTGTATTTGAAGAAGGCTATACACATGCAACTCCTATTCAAGAACAATCTATTCCAGTTGTATTGGCTGGAAAAGATTTGGTGGGCTGTGCACAAACAGGAACGGGGAAAACTGCAGCTTTTGCAATTCCAATTATACATCAATTACACCGAATCGTAGGTTCATCGAAAAAAGCAAAAGTAATTCGTGCACTTGTTGTTACTCCTACAAGAGAATTAGCGGTTCAAATTGGACAAAGTTTTGATACCTATGGCAAATATACCAACTTAACACAAATAACACTCTTTGGAGGTGTTTCTCAAAATCCACAAGTAGATGCTTTAAAAAACGGTGTTGACATCGTGATTGCAACGCCTGGACGTTTATTGGATCTGCACAAGCAAGGTTTTATTGATTTGAATCATTTGCACACCCTAGTACTTGACGAAGCCGATCAAATGCTTGATATGGGATTTGTTAATGATGTAAAAAAAATTGTAAAGCTAACACCGAAAAACAGACAAACTCTTTTCTTTTCAGCAACTATGCCGATTGCTATCAGAGAATTGGCAGAAATGTTTCTTACAGACCCAGAAACAGTGACGGTATCTCCTGTATCATCAACAGCAGAAAATGTTGAACAACGTGTTTATTTTGTTGAAAAAACAGAAAAAAGAAACTTATTATACCATTTGATAAAAAATGAAAATTTATCAAATATTCTTGTTTTTTCAAGAACAAAACATGGAGCTGACAACGTCGTAAAAGCATTAAGAAAAAAAGATATTCCTGCTGAAGCCATACACGGAGATAAATCCCAAAATGCGAGACAACGTGTTCTTGACTCTTTCAAAAACAAAGAAATTGGTGTGCTTGTAGCTACTGACATTGCGGCTCGTGGGATTGATATCGACCAATTGCCTTTTGTAATCAATTTTGATTTACCCAATATTCCAGAAACATACGTACACCGTATAGGAAGAACTGGCCGTGCCGGAAATGGTGGTATTGCAATCTCATTTTGTAGTAAAGATGAAAAAGACTACTGGA
Source organism: Flavobacterium sp. P1_E4 (assembly GCF_056405915.1). Lineage (NCBI taxonomy): Bacteria > Pseudomonadati > Bacteroidota > Flavobacteriia > Flavobacteriales > Flavobacteriaceae > Flavobacterium > Flavobacterium sp. P1_E4. The sequence continues at coordinate 36,363 of NZ_JBFUBE010000020.1, read as the reverse complement.
AAGATATTCAAAAATTAATCAAAGTTGATGTTCAAACTATAAATGATCATCCTTATCCTTGGCACTCAGGAAACCCTACAGAAAATCCAAGTGCTCAGAAAAACTCAAACCGAAGCGGTGGTGCTCATAAATCAAGAAAATCAACGACCTCCAAACAAAATAAAAAACGTTGGTACTAAGCTCTTTTATTAAGCTCAACGATTGTAAAAAAACACATTTTAATGTAACGTTAAAATGTGTTTTTTTTTAGTTAACTAGGTAAATATCAGAATATAAAAGTGTTTTTTTGATTATATTTGATATAGATTTTTTAACTAAAAAAAATACAATAAAAATTTCAAAAAACTCAAATTATGGAAACCTTAGTTAAAAGAGATGGAATGTTCCCATCTGTGGTAAGCAAGTTGGTAAATCCTCTATTTGAAGATTTTTTTACAAGAGATATTTCGGATTGGGCTGAGAGAAGTATCCCTGCAATAGGAGTAAATTTACCTTCAGTAAACTTAAAAGAAACTGATACAAAACTTGAAATTGAGCTAGCTGCCCCTGGTTTAAAAAAAGAAGACTTTAAAATTGAAGTAGACAACAACATGTTAATCATTTCTGCTGAAAAAGAAGAAAAAAAAGAATCAAGTAAAAAAGACGATTATGTTCGAAAAGAATTCAATTACCAATCATTTTACAGATCCTTTAATCTTCCAGATTATGCAGATGAAAACAAAATAGAAGCTACATACAAAGATGGAATTCTAAATGTCAGTATTGGTAAAAAATCTAATACCAGAAGAAAAGAATTGAAAACTATTGCTATAAAATAAATAGCAAAAATTTAATTTAAAAAGGCGTTGAAATTAAACAACGCTTTTTGTTTTTAAAATAAGACAATTTATAATTTTAAATAACTGAACCACTTCAAAAGGTTTTACAATAATATCATTTATCCCAGCCATTATTGCTTCATCTGTAATTTCGTTTTTATCAAAGGCCGTTAGTGCTATTATAGGAGTTTCGATATCTTTCTGCCTTATTCTTCTTGAGGTTTCAAACCCATTCATTAATGGCATATTAATATCCATTAAAATAATATCAAATTCTTCATTATCTAAAATTTCCAAAGCCTTAAAACCATCATCTACTACAACACATGTATAATTATTCTTCTCGATAGTTTTCTTGGTAATCAATTGATTAATAGGATTATCCTCAACAACCAATACTTTAAACACCTGACTGGAAGTCATATCAACTTGAATATTATTTATAATTTCAATTGTTTTGGCCGCATTACATTCAAAATTGATAAGAAAGCTAAAAGCAGTCCCTTTCCCTAAGTCACTTTCAACAACAATCTCGCTACCAAAAAGTTCCAATAATCTTTTGACTATTGGCAAACCCAGACCAGTCCCTTGATAATCTACTTCTTTTCTTCCTACTTGAACAAATTTATCAAATATTTTTTCTTGATCAAAAGGAGCAATTCCAATTCCATTATCTTTAATCTTAATATCTAACGAATGTACTTTATCCTGAATTTTAACTTGTTTGGCAATTATATAAACATCACCATTTTTTGTGAATTTCAAGGCATTGCTTACTAAATTCATAAGGATTTGAGCGAATCTCAGTTTGTCTCCTATTAAACTTTCTGGAATTAATGGATCAACATCTATATATACTTTATTGTTGTTTTTTTTAGCAATAAAAGACAACGAATTTTTTATCATATGAAATTCATCGGCCAAATTAAAAGTCAAGTTATCCAATATAACTTTGTTTTCTTCAATTTTATTGATCTGCAAAATATCATTAACCAAAGACAACAAATAACGAGCCGAAAATTTTAAGGAATTTAAATGTGGACTTGAAGCAAGTTCTTTATGTTCTTCCAATAATAAATCAGTAATACCAACTACTCCGTATAATGGAGTTCGTAATTCATGACTTATTGTAGAAACAAATTGTGTCTTTAGAATAGATGATTCTTCCGCTTTTTTATTAGCAATAATCAATTCTTCATTGGCTATCATTAAATCAGCATTCGATTTTAATCGGAACTTATTATTTTTAATCAATGAGTTTAGAAAAAGCAATAAAACAAAAATAGCTATTATAAAAAGCAGAACAATTATTCTTGATTTTTTCAAACTTTGAAATTGTAAATCTCTTTCATTTTCAATTTTATCAATAGTCCTTTTATATTCATCCAATTCAAAATTAATCCCTTCTACATTTGCCTTTTGTAATTTTTCTTCAGCGTAAAGTTCCTCATTGAGTTTAGTGTAAATATCTAGATTTTCATATGCTCTTTTATAATCTTTTCGTTTCAACAAAAATTTTGAAAACTCTAAATGAGAAAAAGATAAATCTGATTTCTCATTAAGTTTTCTTCCAAACCGAATAGCTTCATTAAAATAAAATTCAGCTTTTGTATCTTCATTTTTATAATTACAATACATACCGTTAAGCATGTTTAATACAACAATAATAAAATCATTATTATGTTTTTCATAATAATGATTAATCATTTTCAAACTTTCTTCCCCTTCTTTAAATTTACCAACATCAAAAAAAGCCCAAGCTATGTTGAGATTCGTAAAAGCTATTTGAGAAGAATCGGATATTTTTTTACTGTGTTCAAGTGCCTTTCTATAATAAGCTACTCCTTTTTCGTATTTCTTTTTTTCAAAGCAATACATATTTCCAAGATTATTATTAATCCTTTGTTTTATAGTATCATTTTGAGTCTGATTAGCATAAATCAAGGCTTTATTGTAGTAAAAAATGGCTTTGTCAAATTCAGCTAAAGCATTATAATTGGCTGCAACATTATTATAATTTTCAGCAATAAGAACATTCTCATGTATAGATACCGCTTTACGCAATGCTAACCTTGAAATCAATAAAGATTTTTCAAAATCACCAGATTCACGTAGTTTAGCAGCTTGTTTGGTTAATTTATCAATTACTTTATTGGTTGGTAATTGCGTTTGACCAAATGCAGTACCTAAAAGATTAAACCACAAAATAATTAATAGAACTATTCTTATAGAGGGCATAAATACTAGTTGTTTATTCAAATATACATCATAATCTATAGATAAATTACATTTTAATTCAGAATATTTCAAAATATAACATTCAATTTAATAAATAAAAAAGCAGTTACATTTGAGTTGTAACTGCTTTTTTTATAAAATTATATTATAATTACTTTTTGACTTTTAAATCAAATAACAAAGATTTTAAATTACATTTTAAATACTTTGTTTTTCTTCTTTTTCATCTTCCCATTTTCCGACTACCGAAGTGGCTAATGCATTACCTAAAACGTTCGTAGCACTTCTAAACATATCGCAAAAATGATCTATCGGCAATATTAAAGCAATACCCTCAATTGGTATTTTAAACATTCCACAAGTAGCAGCAACAACTACTAAACTTGCTCTTGGCACACCTGCAATCCCTTTACTGGTAAGCATTAAAACAAAAAGCATTGTAAACTGAGTAGGGTAATCCAAATGTATCCCGTAGGCTTGAGCAATAAAAATACCTGCAAAGGTCATGTACATCATACTCCCATCTAAATTGAATGAATAGCCTAATGGTAACATAAATGCAACTATTTTATCTTTTACACCAAAGTTTTCTAATTCTTCAGTAAGTTTTGGAAATACGGCTTCAGAACTGGTCGTACTAAAAGCAATAATCAATGGACTCACAATATGTTTCAGTAATACTTTTATTCCTTTCCCAAGAAAAAGAAACCCAACAATAATTAACACCACCCAAAGTGTACCAATACCTATTAGAAACGAACCAAAGAATTTAAAATATGTAATAGCTAATTCCTGAAAATCTCGAACAGCAAAAACTCCTGCAATAGCACCAAAAACTCCAATTGGAGCAAATTTCATTACAAAATTCACCATTTTCAATACAATATGCGAAGTTCTATCCAAAAAGTCGGTTACAGGTTTTGCAAAATCTCCTACTGATGCAGCCGCCAATCCAAAGAAGATAGAAAATATAACAATCTGTAAAATCTCATTGGTAGCCATTGCTTCAAAAAGACTTTTAGGTACAATATGCTCAATAAAATTTTCAAAAGACAAATTTTGAGTTTTTGCGGTAACATCTGTAGCCAAAGCTAAATCAACATTAGATAAATTTAAACCAACTCCAGGTTGCAATAAATTCACATATAACATTCCAATTAATAATGAAATAAATGAAGCTGTAAAGAACCAGGCCAAAGCTTTCCCACCAATTCTACCAACCGTTTTTATATCCCCCAATTTGGCAATTCCAACTACTAAAGTTGTAAAAACTAATGGTGCAATAATCATTTGTACCAGTCTAATAAAAATAGTGGCCAACATTTTTATTTTATTGCTGAATTCTTGTGCGCTTTCGACTGTAGTAGAGTTGTGAATAATAACACCTAATACAGCTCCTAAGAACATTGCAATCAGGATCTGACCTGTAAGACCTTTTAAAAATGATGTTTTTTCAGTTGTAATTGTAGTCATTAAATTAATTTCAAGGTTAAATCTCAATATTTAGCTCGTCAAAATACTGAGGATGCTTTGCAATTATAAATATGTTTTATTCAAAAGATAAAAATCAGCAAGAACTATAGCTGCCATTGCTTCTACAATAGGAACAGCACGAGGTACTACACAAGGATCATGACGCCCTTTTCCTGTCATTTCGGTTATATTTCCTTTGTTGTCCAATGATTCCTGTTTTTGCATTATGGTTGCTACAGGTTTAAAAGCAACACGGAAATAAATATCCATTCCGTTACTTATTCCACCTTGAATTCCTCCAGAAAGATTAGTTTTTGTAGTTCCATCAGGATTGTATAAATCATTATGCTGACTTCCTTTCATTTTAGAACCTTCAAAACCACTTCCAAATTCGAACCCTTTTACCGCATTGATTGAAAGCATTGCTTTTCCTATTTCAGCATGTAATTTATCGAAAACAGGCTCTCCAAGTCCAACGGGTACATTTTGAATTACACAAGTAACCACACCTCCTACAGTATCTCCCTCTTTTCGAATTTGCTTAATATAATCTTCCATTGTCGCAGCCATCGCTTCATCTGGACAACGTACTGGATTGCTTTCTATTTTAGAAAAATCTAATTCTTGGTAAGGCGTATCCAAAGAAATAGGACCTACGGCCGAAACGTAAGCATTTATTTTAATATTAGATAGCATTTGTTTAGCAATAGCGCCTGCGACTACTCTACTAGCCGTTTCGCGTGCAGAACTACGTCCTCCACCTCTATAATCACGTACTCCATACTTTTTTTCATACACATAATCTGCATGACTTGGTCTGTAGTTATCTTTTATATGTGAATAATCATCTGATTTTTGATTGGTATTCGGAATAATAAAACCGATTGGTGTTCCAGTAGTTTTCCCTTCAAAAATTCCAGATAAAAATTGAACATCATCTGGTTCTTTTCTTTGCGTAACTATCGCAGATTGACCTGGTTTTCTTCGTGACATTTCAATTTGAATCGCCTCCAAATCAAGTTGAATTCCAGAAGGACAACCATCAATGATTCCACCCAATGCTTCCCCATGTGATTCTCCAAAAGTAGTTATTCTATATAGTGTGCCGTAGCTATTTCCTGCCATTGTATAAAAATTTTACGCAAATGTAAGTTTTATGAATTAAACTAAAAATTATAAATTAGTAATATTTCACAATAATTACACACAATATCTATCTAAATTCTATTGCTTTTTAGCATAAATAAAATGTAAACTCTTAAAATGCAATTGATATTTGATGAGTAACCTTTATCAATTTATTTCAATTTAAAAGAAAGAGTATTTTTATTATTCCAAATAAAATCATAAATACCTGATTTAAAAATAACTAAATTCAACCTTTATTATTTTTTGTAATTTTATATGCAGCATGTTTATTAACACCTCAAAAATAGACGAATGAAAAAAAACTACTATTGCTTATGTCTGCTAATTGGGCTGGTATTTTCTAGTCAAGCACAAGAAAATCAAGAAAATATTACAAAACAAGATAACATTTCAAAAAATGCGATTGGATTGCGATTTGGAAATAATCATGGTTTTGGAGCTGAAATTTCATATCAAAAAAAACTATCCGTAAAAAATCGATTGGAACTTGATTTGGGTTTCACCAATGATAATAATACTGATGCAATAAAACTATCTGGAATTTATCAATGGCATTGGAATATTGAAAAAGAATTAGATTGGCATGCTGGCTTTGGTGGTGGATTAGGGTACTGGAATACTGATGATAATTATAATAATGGATACGGAAGTGATAATGGCATTTTTGCAGTAATCAATGGAGATGTTGGCATTGAGTACAATTTCAAGAAAATTCCTATTCAAATTGCCATTAACTTAAGACCGGAATACGTTTTTAACAATTACCAGCAAAATGATTTTGGAATTAATGCAGGTCTGGCAATGCGATACAAATTCTAAAAAAAACCATCTTTAAATTTTAGACTAAAGATGGTTTTTTTTTTTAACCTATTTATATTTATTTATAGCATTGAGATATAAAGCCTCATAAATTGGCAGAATGTTTTTAATGTCAAAACTTTCGGCTACGTGCAAGGCATTCTTTTTAAATTCGGCAAGAACACTGTCTTCTTTTAATATTTTTAGCGCATTCTCTGCCATTTCATTAACTTCCCCAACATCACTTAAATAACCCGAAACTCCATCTATATTTACCTCAGGCAAACCACCAGAATTACTTGATATAACAGGAACTCCGCAAGCCATTGCTTCTAATGCTGCCAATCCAAAACTTTCGGTTTCTGATGGCAAAAGAAATAAATCAGTAAGGCCTAAAATTTTGTCTATTTCGTTACTATTCCCGAAAAATATCACTTTATCCTGAATACCAAACTTTCTGCACATTTTTTCAGCCTTTTCTTTTTCAGGCCCATCACCTACCATCATTAATTTAGAAGGAATTTCTTTTTGAATTTTATAAAATATCTTAATGATATCTGGAATTCGCTTTACTTTTCTAAAATTACTGATATGCGTTATTATCCTTTCATCAGGATTTGCCATAACAGATCGTCGGCAAGGAACCGTCGGATCGTAATTATTTTTATCCAATTCGATAAAATTCGGAATCACCTGAATTTCATTTTTTATATTGAATAATTTTAGTGTATCGTCTTTCAAACTTTGTGAAACCGAAGTCACATAATCTGATTTATTGATGCTAAAAGTCACTGCCGGCTTATAAAAAGGATGATTTCCAACCAAAGTAATATCAGTCCCGTGAAGTGTGGTTACCATCGGAATATCGATTCCTTCGTCTTTCAACATTTGTTTGGCCATATAACCAGCATAAGCGTGAGGAATCGCATAATGTACATGCAGAACCTCAATTTTATACAATTTAACCATGTCAACCAATTTACTAGACAGAGCCAATTCATAAGGCTGGAAATGGAATAAAGGATATTCAGGAACGATTACTTCGTGATAGTGAACATTGGGATTTAACAATGCTAAACGTACTGGTTGACTATAGGTTATAAAATGAATTTCGTGACCACGTCTTGCCAATTCTAAACCTAATTCTGTAGCAACTACGCCACTTCCCCCAAATGTTGGATAACAAACTATTGCTATTTTCATGTATAATTTTTAAGTGGAACGAAATTAAGGAGATTAGGTCTCTTTTAGTATAAAATAAAGTTAAAATTTAACTTTTTAAACTTCATTATTTGAAACCAAATTCTATATTTTTTTTTTATAATTATATCTGTTCGTTTACATCTTCATTCCTGCCATTGGGTCACTTCCTTTTCGGAATTTATATTCGCTGTTTATGGCATACGCTCCAGTAACTACCACTTTTTTTGAAGGATCTAAATCGGATTTGATCTCAATCATTCCATCAGTTTCTATACCTGTTTCTACCATAACATTTTCAAATATTCCTGGTCTTTTTTCGACCCAAATATAAGAAGCCTTTTCATCTTGGATTACCGCATCAATCGGGAGAAAAATCCCTTTTGCATTCGATTGGGTTAATTGGACAACAGCTTGCATTCCGGGTTTTAGGTGTAAACCCGGATTCGAGATTTCCATTCGGATTAACAACAATCGAGTGTCATTATTAATTTCTGGATTGATAAATGCAACTTGGGTATTAATTGTTTTATCCGGGAAATCAGTAAAAGTTACACTAGCTTTCTGACCTGTTTTTAAACTTTTCGCATAGTTTACATTTACTTGTGTTTCCAGCCAAAGGTTGTTCAAATCCGTTAATTTTATTATGGCTCCGCCTTCCATCACATAACTTCCTTCGGTGGCAATAATTTCTGAAACTGTTCCGCTATAAGTGCTGTAGAAAATTGTATTTGGAGAAACATCTTTATTGTTTTTAATGCTTTCAATTTGAGCACTGCTAAGACCGTAAAAAAGAAGCTTTTGTTTGGCGCTAACTAGCATATTTTTTGCGTTTTTCCCAAAATCTCCCGGCATCGACAATTGCTTATACGCAGTCAAATAATCCTGTTTGGCAATGGCTATATCTTCGCTGTACAATTCAAAAACCGCTTGGTTTTTTGCTACATAATCTCCAACAGACTTGAAAAACAATTTTTCAATTCGCCCCATCGATCTTGATGAAACTGAATTGATTTTCTCTTGATTAATTGCCAAAGTACCTATATAACTTTGTTTTAAACTGCTTTGGGATTCCACAATGGACTGCATGCTAATATTACCCAATCGAATTTGCTGTTTGCTCAAACTTATTTCGTTTGGATCGGAATTATCATGTTTTACGGGAGTTAAATGCATGTGACAAATAGGACATTTACCCGGTCTATCTTCTTTTATCTGAGGATCCATCGAACAAGTGTAAAATATTTTTTCGTCAGTCATTTTGTGTCCACTATGGTCTTCTTTGTTTTTGGAATTGCAGGCTATAAATACTGAAAATAATATTGATAGAATACCAATTGATTTTAAATTCTTCATAATTACTTGGTTTTAATGAAACTTTCGCTGTCTATAAGATATTGTCCATTTTTGGCAATGGTGTCTCCCATCGAAATACCACCATTGATTTGAACAAAATCATCCATTTCAATACCCGATTGTATTGCAGTTGCTTTGAAGCCACCATCCATTTTTACAAAAACTATTTTTTTCTCTCCCAAGCTAACCAAAGCTTGTTTTTGTAACCAAATCCCCTTTGCAGAATTTAATTGCACAGTACCTTGTAATCTTGAGCCAATGGGTAATTTTAGATTTTGATTATTGAGATACACTCGAATTTTGTTGGTTTTATCCGTTGGGTTTAATTGTGTTTCCACAAAATTTATTTTTGCGTAGATCACATTTTTTTCATCCAATTCAGAAGTAATATCAATTGATTGATTGATTTTGATTAGACTATTATAGCCCTGCAAAACATCGAAAACGCCCCAAACTTTATCGGAACTCATCAACTTAAAAACAACATCTCCTTTTTTAATATAACTCCCTTCTTTTACGTCTAATGTTTCTGTATTGTTTGCATTTGACATAGAAGAAACACTAGTATTAGTCATTTTTTCGGCTCCGGTAATGATTCCACTGACAGGACTATAAATAGTGATTACAGGATTTGTTTTTTTGGCGGAAGTCAATGCATTTACCTGAGAATTTGTCATCCCATAGAGCAATAATTTCTGCTTGGCTGAATTAATAATCGATGTGTTTTGGCTGTCATTGGAAACCAAATAAATATAATTCTGCTGCTCGGTTAATAATTCAGGACTGTATATTTCAAATATTTTTTGCCCTTTCGTTACTTTTTGATATTTGTAATTGATGTACATTTTTTCAATTCGACCGCTTATTCTTGCTGAGATATTTACAAATGAATTGGGGTCGTAAACTACAGTTCCGGRCAAACTAATTTCACTGCTTATAGTTGTATCTTTTACGATAATCGTTTGATAATTACCTACTACAAAATTATCGGTACGTTTCAAAAGATCATTAACAGAATCATTTATTTCGGAATGGTCTTCGGTTACTTTTTTTACTAAAGTCATACCGCAAATAGGACAATTTCCAGGTTTCTCCTTTATAATTTGTGGATGCATCGAGCAAGTATAAACCTCATTTTGATGTTCCATTTCCGAATGATTGTCTGATTTTGTGACAAAACGATAGACTGCAATTCCAATAATTAAAATCACAACAAACATAAAACTATACTTTATATAATTACTCATAATTAATTCATTTCTAGTTGTTTTTCGATTTCAACCTGTGTCGTTAAAATCGATTTTAATTTATCTAAAGCATCCATTTGAGTCATATTCATAGCTTCCCAGGCTTCCAACGCCACGAACAAGTCTCCTGTGTTGTTTTGCCAAGCTAAAATGGCAGTATCATAGTTTCGTTTCAAAGCTGGAATAATGTTGTCCTGCGTAATTTGGTATTGCTTTTTCAGGTTCAAAAACTCAGCATTCATACCTTTTATCATTCCGCTGGCTTCGTTGGCAATCATTTGCTTTTGCCAATCCAAACTTTCATTTTTAATTCGATAACTTTCCATATTGGCTTTATTCATTTTGGTGGACCAAGACACCGGAATAGTCATCATTCCCATCAATGAAAATTGTTGCGGTTGATTACCAAAAGCAAACATATGGTCGTATTTAACACCAAATTCAGGTCTGGTCGCGACCTTTTCCACCTCAATCTTATAATTATTGATTTCCTTAGTTTTATCAATGGCTTTGATGTCGCTACGGTTGTTGATATAGGGAGACAAATCGGCTTCAAGGAGATTAAAATCTTTGATTTCATAATTAGAATCAATTTCAAAATCCACATTTTTATCGCGAGCCATTAAGGTATTGAGTATGTATTTTCGCTGTGAAGCATCATTTTCCAACATCACAATCATACTTTGCAAAGTGGCATATTGAGATTTAGCCTTGTAATATGATGACAATTTATCCATATTGTACTGATAGCGTATTTCCATGCTTTTGATCATATACTCCAAAAGCTGAAGGTTGTCTTGGGCAATTTTCGTCTTTTTCTTAATGATTATCCATTCATAATAGTAGGTTTTAGCCAATGCTTTTAACTGGTTCAATGTAAATTTTTTATTTTCACTTTCGACCGAAGACATCGCTTTCATCAAATTTTCATTCGCATTTAGCTTAGAGGCATTCGGAATCATTTGGGTAACACCAAGCATATAATTTCCCATCCCTGATCCCATTTCACTGGCTTTCCATAAATTGGAATTATACGGAGTCATAAAGAAACCCGTTTCTACTTGAGGCGCCATCCAACTTCTGGCTCCTTTCGCCGAAGCATCCATACTTTGTATATCGGCATCGTACATTTTCAATTGTGGATTATTTGTTTTGATCGTAGTCAAAACATTATCCAAAGTAAGTGTTTGGGCCTTAATATTTGCAAAGCTTAAAATCAAACAACTTATGGCGATATAATATTTAATGTTTTGCATCTATGAGACTAATTTTTCCTTTTGTTTTTAATTCTTGGAGTTTCACCATTTCAAAAACAACTGGGGTTACTAATAATACATAAATCGTTGAAGTAATTGTTCCTCCAATGAGCGGAACGGTGATGGGAAGCATTACATCTGCTCCTGTTCCTGTTGCCCAAAGTATCGGTATTAAACCAAATAATGAAACCGAAACGGTCATCAGTTTTGGTCGAAGCCTCTTGGCAGAACCTTCAATAATATATTCTCTTACTATTTCTTCTGTTAAGTTTTCTTTACTGTTACCGTGTTTGGCTACCATTTTGTTCATAGCTTCATTCAGATAAATCGTGATGAGCATTGCTGTTTCGACTGCCAAACCAAACAAGGCAATAAAACCCACAGCTACTGCCACCGATAAATTAATTCCATAAAAATAGACCATAAAAATACCTCCGATTAATGCAAACGGAACTGTTATCATCGTAATCAAAGCCTCTTTCATGGAATGATACGTAAAATATAGAATGAGAAAAATAATGACTACAACGATGGGCAAAATTAAGCCCAATGTTTTGTTGGCTCTGATTTGGTTTTCCCATTGACCACTCCATTCCACATAATATCCTTTGGGCATTTTGGTAATCATTTCATTCAGTTTTGCCTGCGCTTCTTTGACAGTGCTTCCTAAATCACGATCGCGAACATTAAACAAGACACTGCCACGAAGCATAGCATTTTCACTGTTTATCATTGGTGGACCATCGCTTATTTTTACATCGGCAACCGTTTCTAACGGAATAGGGCCAAATTCCATTGTTTGTACCTGTAATTTTCTCAAGGCTTCGATGCTGTTTCGGTATTCTTGTGCATATCTGGCGTTGACCGAAAAGCGCTGTCTTCCTTCGATTGTTGTGGTCAGTTTCATTCCACCAATAGAAGCTTCCACAACATTGTTTATATCATCGATGCTTAGTCCATATCTACCTATGACTTCTCGTTTGGGTACAATATCAATGTATTTTCCACCCGTAATGGGTTCGGCATACAAATCTTTTACTCCCGAAGTTCCTTCCAATGCCATTTTTATTTTTTGGGATAAAGCATTGATGGTGTCTAAACTCTCGCCGTATATTTTTATCCCCACGTCTGTTCTGATACCCGTCGAAAGCATATTAATTCGGTTGATAATCGGTTGGGTAAAACCATTGGTTACTCCCGGAATTTGTAGTTTATTATTGATTTCATTTATGATATCCGCCTTCGTCTTACCTTCTCTCCACTCGTTGTGGGGTTTCAGCAAGACAATTGTCTCTATCATACTAATTGGACTATTGTCAGTCGCGGTGTTGGCTCTGCCTGCTTTCCCTAAAACGTGAGCCACTTCGGGAATCGATTTTATCAATCGGTCTTGTACCTGCAAAATTCTTTTCACTTCAGAATTAGAGACATCAGGCAAGGTCACTGGCATAAACAAAATGGAACCTTCATCGAGCGGCGGCATAAATTCGGATCCCAAGCGTGTAAACATCAATGCACCAATCAACAGCGCCACAATATTAATTGCTAAGACTGTTTTTCTCCATTTTAAACAAAGAGTTAAAATAGGAGTATAAATACTTTCCAATTTTCTATTAATCGGATTTTTGTTTTCTGTTCGAAGTTTTCCTTTGAGTAAAAAGCTAATCAATACTGGAGTTAGCGTAATTGCAAAAAAAGCATCCACGATTAGGATAAATGATTTTGTCCAAGCCAATGGACTAAACAATTTACCTTCCATTCCCGTAAGAAGAAATACAGGCAAAAACGACGCAATTACAATTATTGTCGAATAAAACACACCCGGCCCGACCAATTTAGAAGAAGCCTCGATTAGTTTGAGTTTCTCTTCCGAAGTCAACGGATCATTTTCCTTTTTGAATATATTTTTCAGGTTATTTTTCATCTTAAATTGCATTTTGGTTATTATCCATTTCTTCCTGTTTCTCCGAAATTGTCCTATAAGCATTCTCCACCATTACAATTCCGTCATCAACCAAAACCCCTATTGCCAAAGCAATTCCCGTAAGCGACATAATATTCGAAGAAATTCCAAAAGCTTGCAGAAATATAAATGCAACAGCCACTGAAATTGGTATTTGAATCAAAATAATCAAAGCACTTCTCCAATGGAAAAGAAAAAGCAACACTACAATTGAGACTGCAATCATCTCTTCTATTAATGTTCCTTTCACAGATTCGATTGCTTTTTCTATCAATTCGCTTCTATCATAAGAAGTTTTAAAAGTTACTCCCTCGGGCAATCCTTTTTCGACTTCCTTCATCTTTAATTTTACAGCTTTGATGATTTTATCGGCATTTTCGCCATATCGCATCACTACAATACCACCAACCACTTCGCCTTTTCCGTCTTCATCAAAAATTCCAAGACGCAAATCACCTCCCATTTGAATGAATCCAATGTCTTTTACCCGTACCGGAATAGAATTATAATTCTTAATGGCAATCTCTTCTACGTCCTTTATGTTTTTTATATATCCCAAACCCCTTATGATATATGACATATCACTCATTTCGAATTTACGCCCCCCAACGTCGTTATTATTGGCTTTCACGGCGTTCATCACTTCCATCATACTGACTTTGTAATATTGCATTTTTAAAGGGTCTAAAACCAATTGGTATTGCTTTTCAAAACCCCCAAAAGAAGCCACTTCAGCAACACCTGGAACAGTTTGTAATGCAAATTTCACATACCAATCCTGCAAGGCTCTTTGCTCCCCTAAGTCCATTCCATTTGCGTCTAGATGATACCAAAAAACGTGACCAACGCCCGTACCATCAGGACCTAGCGTAGGAACCACATTTTGAGGCAATAATCGTTGAGCATAATTGAGTCGTTCCAAAACCCTTGTTCTTGCCCAGTAAATATCAACATTGTCCTCAAAAACAATATATACGAAGCTCATCCCAAACATTGAGGCACCACGAATATTTTTGACTTTTGGAATTCCCTGAAGATTGGATACCAAAGGATAAGTTACTTGAGCTTCAATAACCTGTGGACTTCTTCCCATCCACTCTGTAAATACAATTACCTGATTTTCGGACAAATCCGGTATGGCATCAATGGGATTTTGCTGGACGCTATAAATTCCCCAACCAAACAGACAGGCCGAAACCAGCAGCACAATAAATCTGTTTTTTAAAGAAAATGATATTAATTTTTCTACCATAATAGTTAGTATTTGGACGAAAGACTGTCCCTGGTTTTCAGAATCCAAGCTATGACTTCCTGTTTTTGACTATCAGAAAGTATTGCGTTTTTGTGTATCAATGTATATGAAGTCAATGGCATATCATTCGACCTGATTTCTTTCATTATAGCTTTCAATTTGCTGTTTTGTCTGCGTTTTGAATAATTTCCATATTCATTAAAGTTCAATTCCTCTTTGCCTTCATTTATATGGCTATCCATAAAAAAACGAACAGGCTGAATATTCGAATACCAAGGATAATGAGTATTATTGCTGTGACAATCAAAGCAAGAGGTTCGCAATATTATTTCTATATTTTTAGGAACATTATTCACTTTTGTAAAATCGGCAGTATAATTCTGTTTTAAAGCTATGTTTCGAGCAGGCTGATAAAACTGCATCAGAAAAAGAATAATCAATCCTATAAAAAATATTTTTTTTAAGATTCTTTTCATTCTAGAATTCTTTTCTAACCGAACCACATGTAAGCATTTCTGAACCAAAATATGGATTTTTGATATCTTTTACCTCGCTTATCCAAATAGCACCCTTACCTTCATCGGCCATAGGACAAAAATCTTGATATAGTTTTTGTTCTGTTCCAAAAGTTTTTATCAAATCGTTAATGTCTTTGCTCAATAAAACAAAATGCTCTCTTTGATGTGCTATGTTTCCGGCATTATCTCCAATATGCTCTGCGTGTTCTTTAAGATCATCAGCAATGTCCATATAAATTTTCATCTGCGCTCCGGATAATTTATTCATATCCATTTTCCCCAATGTTTCAATCATTGTCTTTCCGGCATCAGCAGAAGCATTAGAATCGTCTTTGGTCAAAGCATTTTTTAAAGACAAATAATTATCTACAATTCCTTTAACTGAAAAAGCATTTGGATTAACCTTTACAGTTGTGGTCTCTGTTTTATTTAGTACTGAATTAACTGTTTTATTTTCTTTATTTTTTTGGTTACAAGAAACCAATACCAATGACATTACTACGACTGAAAGAATTAAATTTTTCATTTTTTTTTGATTTTATTAAATAGAAAATTGACTCCATCGAAATATCCGATTTAGTAAATAACCGTTTTGTTTTAAGTTTAAATAATTTTGATAAGGCATTAGAATAATAAATCAATAGCAATAAACTATAATTCACTGATTCTATTAACCGATAAAGGATTTAAAGCAAGAATTGCTTATGATTTGACGCACTTATGGCTGTCAAAAATTGATTTAGCTTATTTTTGGTATAAGCCATAAAGAATTGAAACCAGAAGAAATTGAGGTCTCATAATTGTAAAAATTTTGCTTTGCTGAAGGAAAATTAAAACAATTGGTATCGATGTTCCATTCAGTAATCGAAACAGATGTATTGCAAGAAGAAGTACAACCGCATTTTGAGTGACTACATTTACCACCGCAACCTTCGTGGCTTTTGTTTTTTGAATGACCATCCTTTTTACAACAATCGTCATTGCAGGTTTTAGAAGAAATCTCTTTTCTAGAAGAATAATGTTTAGCAGAATTTTTTTCACACGCAAAAACACCACTTGGCATCAATAAGAAACCAAATAATATAATTATTAAAATGTGAAGTTTATTCATTTTTACTTTTCTAATTTCAATTCAAATTTAATCAATTTATAATAATTGATTGCTAATACCGTGTTAAAAACGTAATACAAATAAATCAAAAAGGATGTTTTTTTTTAATTAATAACATCCTTTTTTATTTACTCTAAAACTTCATTCTCTGAATACGAACGGCATTTAAAATGGCTAATAAAGCAACACCAACATCCGCAAAAACAGCTTCCCACATCGTTGCCAACCCGCCAGCTCCCAGTATTAAAACAACTGCTTTTACCGTAAAAGCCATCGTTATATTTTGCCACACAATTTTTTTGGTTTGTTTTCCAATATTAATCGCTGTGTAAATCTTTGATGGTTGGTCGTTTTGAATGACAATATCTGCAGTTTCGATAGTCGCGTCACTTCCTAGCCCGCCCATTGCAATTCCCGCATCGGCAAGGGCTATAACGGGTGCATCATTAACTCCATCTCCAACAAATGCGACTTTCTTATTTTGCAATTTTAATGCTTCAACTTGTAATACCTTATTTTCCGGTAATAAATCACCAAAAGCAAAATCAATATTCAATTCTTTTGCGACAGCTTTTACAACCGTTTCTTTATCACCCGAAAGCATTACTGTTTTGACATTTATTTTATGTAAGCTTTGAATCGTAGCTTTAGCATCTTCTTTGATTTCATCGGCAATTAAAAAATATCCTGAATACACCTTATTGATGGCAACAATTATAATAGTAAATGGCGAAGTGTCAATTTCCAAATCATATTTGATGTCATATTTCTGCATCAACTTTGCATTTCCAACAATTAACTCAAAATCATTAACCTTTCCTTTAAGTCCGTGGCCAGGAATTTCTTCTACCTCAGTAACTTTTAGATTTTCATCCAATGTTTTTGAATATTCAACAATCGCGGTTCCGACAGGATGCGTCGATTTTGATTCTAAAGCTGCCGTATATTTCACCAAATCCTCTTCTAAAAACCCAATCGCAACCACTTTTTGAACCTTGAAAACACCTTTGGTCAAGGTTCCAGTTTTATCCATAACCACCACCTGAATGGCAGCCATTATATCTAGAAAATTAGACCCTTTGAATAAAATTCCATTTTTACTTGCAGCTCCAATTCCCCCAAAATATCCCAACGGAATTGAAATCACTAAAGCACAAGGACAGGAAACCACCAAGAAAACCAAGGCTCGATACAACCAATCACTAAATACATAATCAGAGACAAAAAACATTGGGACCAAACAAATTGCCAATGCAAGATATACTACGATTGGTGTATATACTTTGGCAAACTTTCGGATAAACAATTCGGTTGGTGCTTTTTTGGCAGTCGCTTCCTGCACCATTTCTAAGATTTTAGATAGTTTACTATCTGTGTAAACAGTAGTAACTTCAACTTCGGCAACTGTATTTAAGTTAATCATACCTGCTAAAACAACCTCATTTCTTTTTTTTGTATTTGGTTTACTTTCACCAGTTAAAGCAGCTGTATTAAAAGTAGCACTTTCAGAAAGTAGTTTTCCATCCAAAGCCAGTTTTTCACCTGGCTTCAATTGAATGATAGTGCCGATAGCAATCTCAGAAGCCTTTTTCAAAACGGTTTTATTCCCTTCCAAAATGGTAGCCGAATCCGGTCTTTGGTCTAATAATACTTTAATATTGGTCTTAGCTCTTTTTACCGCTAGTCCTTGGAAATTCTCACCGATACAATAAAACAACATTACTGCAACCCCTTCAGGGAATTGTCCAATGGCAAATGCACCTAAAGTTGCTATTACCATCAATGAAAATTCAGAAAAAAATTGCCCTTTTCTAATACTCTCAAAGGTTTCTTTTAAAACGGGGAAACCAACGGGAATGTAAGCAATACTATACCATCCAATTCGAATCCAACCTGTAAACCAAGCTTGAGGAAAATAATTATCCAAAACAATTCCAATCAGCAATAAGCAAAAAGAAATTACAGACGGAAAAAACATTTGAAAATAACTTCCATCACCGTGTGAATGATCGTGGTCATGGTCGTGCCCATCAGAATCCGAATGCTGGTGCTCAGCATGAGTCGAACAACAACTATCTGGTTTATTCTTTTTTATATATTCAGTTTCTTTAAATGTATTATCCATTTTCCTAATTTATATCAAAATTACAACATAACCACCAAAACTACAGTCTTTAAAATCACTGTTTTATTCTTCTCCACTTCCCTTTGTCAATTCTGACAATAGATAATAAGCTCCTTTGATTACTACTTTGGCATCAGCTGGAACTTTATCAATTACTTTTACTTCGCTAAAACCCAAATCTGATGTACCAATATTCACTTTTATTTGTTCAAACCTATTTTTACCTATTGAAATAAAAATAAAATGATCATTACCATTGTTAACTATAGCTTCCGTTGGTAAGGCAATTGTGTTATTATTATCAATTTTTACCCTCGCCTCCACATACATTCCCGGCAAAAGAGTTTCAGTAGTTTCGTTTATTTTGGCGTGTACCAATACCGCTTGTTCATTGGGTTCAAATGCTTTGTTGACAGCGTAAATTTTGGCCGGATGAGTATGCGAAACATCATTTGCGTCACTAAATGTAATTGATTGTCCGATTTTTATTTTGTGAATGTCTTTTTCAAATACTTTTAGATCCAAATGCAAAAAACGATTGTCAATGATTTCAAACAATACAGCATTTGCGTCAGCATATTTACCCATACTCAAATTAATATGCTGTATATAACCGCTTATTGGTGCCGAAATTGCAATACTTGAAGCGATATTTTTTGATGATAACTTATTTACATTGATACCTAATTGAGCTAATTTTGATCCTAGTGTTTCTTTTTTGGCTTGGGCAATCTGTAATTCTCTCTGTGATTGCTGGTAAATTTTTCCAGCATTGATATTATCATCTCTCAATTCCTTTTGACGCTGAAACTCTTTTTCCAAATAATTAAGATTAGCCTTGTTTTCTAAATAATCCTGTTGCAATTGAATTACTTCAGTATTTACAATAGTTGCCAACGTTTTTCCTGCAGTTACAAATTCACCTTCTTGAACCAAAATATTTTTCACAACACCTCCAGTCAAGATGCTTACCTGTGCTTGATATTGTGGAGGCAGCGACAATTTTCCGTTAATTTTTAATGTTGTAGTCAGGTTTTTATTTTCAAAATTACCTAACTGTAAATCAATCGCTTTGATTTGAGCATCCGTAAAAGTCACTACTGATTTATCTGTCACTGTCTCCTTGGAATCATTGGGAGCAGTCTCTTCACTAGAATTATTTTTACAAGAGGCTAATACCAAAAATGAAAAGAGTATGATTGCTATATTATTTTTCATTACTATATTTTATTTATTTAATAAAAATTGAATATTGATTACCGTTTGATTGTAATTGTTCATTGCCGTCAGATAATCGTTTTTAATTTTGTTGGCATCTTTCAGGTTTTGAGTGTATTCGATATAACCAATGTCTCCTGATTTGTACAGACGTTGAGCCGAATTGACAATCATTTCTGCCATTGGGATTCCTTCAGTTTTATAATAATTGAGTTGTTCCAAATATTGTTTTTGAAGGTGGTATTGTTGCAAATAAACAGTAACCATTTCCTGTTGTGATTTTTCCAATTCTTTTTTAGCAATTTCGGTTTCCAATTTAGCTACTTGCGTTTTTGCTTCAACACCATTTCTGAATAATGGTATATTAATCCCTACACTTCCATAATAAAATGCATTTTCTTTGTCCAAACTTTGTGCATTGACTCCCAAATTAAATGATGGATTTGCCTTAGCCTTTTCAGATTTTATTGCTAATTCTTTTGCGATAATTTGCTGTTGCAAAAGCTGTAAAACTGGATGATTTTTAACCAATGTACTATCGCTTAAATTAATTTCAGGCAACGTTTCATATTTTGCTGGAGCTTGATAATCTCCATTATTTCTTGTCCATTTTTTCAATTCTGCTAGATAAAAAGATACTTGAGTATTAACCTCTGCTAATTGCATTTTTAAATCTTTATGTTGCAAGGTGGCGTTAATTTTTTCCAGTTTATTGCTTTCGCCTACTTGAAATTTCTTGTCTGCATACTTTTCATAATCTAAAAAAATTGTATCAATTTGAAGTAAAAGACTGTACTGTTGTACATTGTAAATCCAAAAGAAATAAGCACTTGAAACATTTTTAATCAATTCATTTTTAGTAACTGCTTCAAATGATTTGGCAACGGTAACATTTTGATTCAAAAGATTTCTATCTGCTTTATTCGACAATTTAAAGCCTTGAGCCACTCCCACATTATAATCAAATAACTTACTGTTCATTTGACCTAAATTGCTATTAATATTAAATGGATCCAGAATAGTGGCAGTTTTGGTTAATGCTTGTTGTTGCTCTGTTTGCAAAGCAGCCTGTTGCATTGTTGGGTAATTTTTTAGAGCAGCCTGCAAAGCATCGTTTAATTGCAAAGGACTATTTTGGGCATTTGCATTAAAAGAATAACAACTAAAAATCAATATAATAATTGATGAAATTTTAGGGTTTATCTTTATTTTCCTTGGTGTCATAACTAAATAATATAAAACGGGTAAAACAAATAAGGTCAGTAGTGTTGAAGTCAATAAACCGCCAATCACTACGGTAGCCAATGGTTTTTGGACTTCTGAACCTGCACTTGTACTTAATGCCATTGGCAGAAAACCTAATGAAGCTACTGTGGCTGTCGCCAAAATTGGTCTTAATCGAGCACTGCTTCCTTTGTAAATGCGTTGCAAAAGATTATCTTCTCCTTCTTCTTTTAATTGATTATAATGACTGATTAATACAATCCCATTAAGAACTGCAACACCAAAAAGCGCGATAAAACCGACACCTGCCGAAATGCTAAAATTCATTCCCCGTCCCCATAAAGCTAAAACGCCACCAATAGATGCCAGCGGAATTGCCGAGAAAATTATCGTTGCTTCCTTTAGAGAGCGGAACGACAAAAAGAGTAAGAAAAAAATAAGCAAAAGCGCAACTGGAACAGCCAATTGCAATCTTCCTTTGGCTTCTTGAAGATTTTGGAATTGCCCGCCATATTTTATAAAATACCCCTCCGGCAATTTTAATTTAGCATCCAGTTTCTTTTGAATTTCCAAAACTACACTTTCTACATCTCGTCCTCGAACATTGGCTTCAACAACAATTCTTCGCTGTGCCTCTTCCCTACTTATTTGTGAAGGCGCTGTTTTAAAAGCGATTTCAGCCACTTCATTCAATGGAATTTGATTCCCCTTTGGCGTCGGAATCAATAATGATTTTAAGGCATCAATATCGGTATCGCCATTTTTGGGAATACGAACAACCAAATCAAATTTGCGTTCACCTTCATACACCACTCCTGTTGTTCCGCCAGCATAAGCGGTATTCAAAATCCGATTCACTTCGGCAATATTCAAACCGTATTGAGCAATTTTATTACGGTTGTATTTTACGACCAATTGAGGCATTCCTGTAACTTGCTCTACTTTGATGTCCGTTAAGCCATTAATTCCTCTGATAATTGGGACAGCTTTATTAGCATCAGAAAATAATTTATCCAAATCATCACCAAATATTTTTATGGCTATATCCGATTTTACACCAGCAATCAATTCATTGAAACGCATTTGAATGGGTTGCTCAAACGATAAATTACAGCCTGGAATCTGGCTTAGTTTTTCGTTCATTTTTTCGGCCAAATCTTCTTTATTACCTGCTGTTGTCCAATCTTTTTTATCTTTCAATACCATAATAATATCAGCACTTTCTATTGGCATTGGATCAGTTGGAATTTCGCTAGTACCAATTTTACTCACTACTTCTTTTACCTCTGGAAAAGTAAGTGCTAGTTTTTCTAATTGTGTTCCAACTTGAATACTTTGCGGTAAACTACTTCCCTGACGAATTGTGTAATTCATTGCAAAATCACCTTCGTCCAATTCAGGAATAAATTCACCTCCCAACGAATTGAAAATAAATATTGAGGCTATAAATAAAAAAATCGAAATGCTAATAACTTCAAATTTTCGTCTTAGTGCAATGACTAAAATCGGTTGATACCAATTATTTAATTTATTGATAAAACGGTCAGTAAAATTGGGTTCATTAGTGATGTTTTTGCTTAAAAAAATGCTACTCGCCCAAGGTACATACGTAAGTGAAAGCAGTAACGCACCAACAATTGCAAAACTTACCGTTTGCGCCATTGGCATAAACATTTTACCTTCTACTCCACTTAAAACAAACAATGGGATGTAAACAATCAGAATTATTATTTGTCCAAAAATGGCAGAACTCATAATTTTGGATGAGCTTTTTATTACCTCGTGATCCATTTTGTTTTGAGAAAGCATATTGTTCTTATAATGCTTAGAAAAGATATGCAAAGTAGCTTCGACAACAATTACGGCCCCATCGACAATTAATCCAAAATCCAAAGCCCCCATACTCATCAAATTGGCACTCAACCCAAAGAGATTCATTATGATTATTGCAAAAAGCATTGCCAAAGGAATAACAGATGCAACTATTAAACCGGCTCTCAAACTTCCTAAAAAAAGCACTAAAACTAATATTACGATTAAAGCTCCTTCCAATAAATTGGTAGAAACTGTACTGACCGTTTTCTCTATAAGCTTTGTTCTGTCAACAAAAACATCAATTTTAACGCCTTTAGGCAAGGATTTTTCAATTGACTGTATTCTTTCTTTAACACGTTCAATTACCCTAACAGCATTCTCTCCTTTTTGCATTAAAACCACACCACCAACTGTTTCACCATTTCCGTTTCTTGTCATTGCTCCGTATCGAGGGGCAAATCCAAATTTGACTTCGGCGATGTCTTTTATCAAAATTGGAACACCTGAGTTGTTTTTCACAACAACATTATTAATGTCATCAATATTTTGGATTAATCCTTCTCCACGAATAAAATAAATATTGGGACCTTTGTCTATGTAACTTCCACCCGTATTTTCGTTGTTGTTTTGTAAAGCATCAAAAACATCTATAAGGGTAAGATTATTGGCCGCCAATCTTTCGGGCTTTACCGAAACCTCGTATTGTTTCAGTTTTCCTCCAAAACTGCTTACATCCACAACTCCAACAGTACCCAATAATTGGCGACGAACAATCCAATCCTGAATCGTTCTTAACTCTGTTAAATTGTATTTTTTTTCATAGCCTTTTTGGGGAACCAATACATATTGAAAAATTTCGCCAAGTCCCGTTGTTGGAGGCAATAATTCTGGCATTCCATATTGCTTTGGAATATTATCAGCTGCCATTTTTATTTTTTCATCAACACGTTGTCGAGCAATATTAACGGGCACATTGTCTTTGAAAACAATTGTAATTACAGACAAACCAGAACGGCTCGTACTTCGCAATTCAATCATTTCCGACAATGATTTAAATTCAGTCTCTAATGGATAAGTAATGAATTGTTCAACTTCTTGCGTAGCGAGGTTTGGTGCATTGGTTATTACCTGCACCTGATTATTAGTAACATCCGGCAATGCGTCCACACTTAATTGTGTGAATGAATAAACACCAAACATAACAAATATGGACAATAGAACTCCTGTAATCAGTTTATTGTTTACTGAAAATTTAATGATTTTATGTATCATTTTTAAAATATAATGAATGAGAAATCAGACCCAAAAAGGTCTATCACTTTTGTGGAGAGGCCACAACTCTCTATCCTAATTTCCAATGATTATTGGAATTAGGTTTCATTATACTATCTGAGGGGGTTGCCAAATGCTTCCGAAGAAATTGGAAGCAAAAACTGATTTGTATTCAGGTATTTTATTTTCAACAATCGTTTTTACGATCACAAAATCAAAACTATAAATCGTATTTCCGAAAGCAAAAACTTGAGAACTACAACAATTGCAAATACAAAATGGAGAACAAGCGTCGTTATCTTGATTATGTTCTGAACTACATTTAACAACAACATCCTTTGAAGCACTATTCCCCTCCTTATCTGCGCACGGCAAACAAGAAAGTAATAAAAGCATAATCGACAATATAGTACTAGTCCATTTCACAAAAACAAAATTACGGTTTAAATTTAAAAGAAAGAAAATAAATTTTGAAGCCAAACATAATTGAATTGAACACAACGTCAATAAATTGGAAAAAATCGCAACAAACTAATCACTATTGCAAATTGAATTACAATTTATTTATTCTTTCAAAAAACTACATAAAATGTTTAAAATGTTTTTCATTTTTATAAACTTGAGCCAACAAACTTGGAAGAACAATCAATAACAAAGGCAATGCAATAATAAATCCGCCAATTACCGCTATCGCCAAAGGTTGATGCAACTCTGAACCCGTTCCAATTCCAATAGCCAAAGGCAAAAGCGCAATTATTGCTCCCAAAGCAGTCATTAATTTGGGGCGTAATCGTGTAGAAATTGAATAAATTATAGATTCGTTTACGTTTCGGGTTAATTTAAAAGTTTCTCTAAATTGAAGAAAAGTGAAAATCGCATTTTCTGCAATAATACCCACTATCATAATAATTCCCGTGTAACTTCCCACGTTTAAAGGAGTTCCAGTTATGAAAAGCAAAATATAACTACCTGCAATACCTAAAACAGAAATTAAAAGTATAACCAATGCAATTCTAAAATCTCTAAAAAGAAACAAAATAACTCCGAAAACTAATAAAGAAGACGCGATCAAAATCATCAATAATTCCTCGAATGATTGCTGTTGATCCTTGTAAGCTCCAGCATATTCGATATAATAGCCACTTGGCAAATGAATTTTATCTGTAACTTTCGTTTGAATTTCCTGCATTACACCTCCCAAATCTCGATTATCCAATCGCCCCGTAACGACATTCATCATTTGAAGATTTTCTCGTTCAATTTCGGCAATTCCTTTTTGTACCGAAATCACAACCAAGCTTGAAATTGGAATAGCTTGTCCATTCGGTAGAAATATCTTGAGTTGTTTAATATCTTCCAAACTGCGTTTTTGACCATTGGCATAAATTAATCGGATAGGCGTTTGCTTTTCATTTTCCAATAAACTGCCCACCACATTTCCTTCTAAAGCAGTTTGCATTTGAAATTGTAAATCGGTTGGTGTGATTCCATATTGTGCCAATTTCACATAATTAGGATGAATAGTAATTTCAGGTCCCGCCAAAACAATACCATTAAAAACGTCTGCGGTTCCTTTTACATTCTCAACAATTCCGGTAACTTCTTTGGCAATCCTTTGTAATTCTATTTGATTACTTCCAAAAATTTTGACTTCAATCGGAGAAACAGAACTCATTAAATCCCCAAGCATATCTCCAATAACCTGACCAAAATCAATCCGCAATGCAGGCTGCGTTGCTTCTATTTGGGCTCGAATTTCGTCTATTACGTCATTACTGGTTTTGTTTCTGTCTTTCTTTAATTGAATCAAATAATCACCACGATTGGGTTCGGTGATAAAAAAGCCCATCTGTGTTCCTGTTCTACGGCTATAAGCCTCTACTTCTGGATTTTTTATTATGATTTTCTCTACTTCATTAAGCATTCTATCGGTCTCAGCAAGTGAAGTTCCTGGTGGACTTTCGTAATCCAAAATGATGCTCCCTTCGTCCATTTCAGGTAAAAAACCAGTCTCTAGGTTGGGCAAAATAATAAAAATGGAAAGAACCAAAACAATACAAAATGCAATACTAATTATAGGTTTTGAAATAAAATAAGCTACCCAATTCTGTGTTCTAACCTCATGACTCTGAATTTCTTTTTGAATTCCGCTAGCTGAATTTTCATTTTTTGTAAGCAACAAATAAACCACCGGAAGCAATAACCAAGTAACAAAAAAAGAACAAATCAAGGTGATGATCATTGTATCGGTCAGTACTTTAAAATAAGAACCAGCTACACCGCTCATTAATACAAAAGGGATAAAAATTACAATAGTACTAATCGATGAACCGACCATTGCTGGGAATAAGTAGTGAATAGCTTTTTGCAAAAGATTCACAGTAGGCTCCTCAGGGTGTTCTTCGTGTGTTCTGTGAATTTGCTCAACAACCACAATCGCATCGTCTATTATTAATCCCAAAGCAGCAGCAATGGCTCCCAAAGTCATAATATTAAAACTATTTCCGGTGAGGTATAAAACAATTAAGGTTAAACCTAAAGTTACGGGTATGACGATTAAAATGGTAGCACTGGCTTTAACCGATTTTAAAAACAAAACTGCTACAATGATAGCCAACAACAAGCCTAATAACAAACTATCGGTAACGCTTTTAACCGCATCATTTACAAAAGTAGCCTGTTCATAAAAAGGTTTGATTTTGATCCCGTTTGGCAGAATCTTTTTTAAAGATTCTAGCTTTGTATTCATATCAGTACTAAGTGTAATCAAATTAGCATTTGGCTGTTTGATTACGGCAACCAAAATGCTTTCTTTCCCATTGGCGTTGACTTTTATGTATTCTTTTGCCTCTTTGATTTCAACTGTAGAAATATCTTTTAGCGTAATAATTCCTTTGCCATTATTAAGAATTACAAGGTTTTCTAATTCTTCTTTTTTATCTACTTGTGCATCGGTGATGGTTAAATACAAATACCGATAATCCGATAGATAACCATTGGATTTAATAAAATTGGTTTGGCTTAAAATTTGTGAAATACTATTTGGCGAAATGCCAAGTGCTCTCATTTTTTCAAAATCCAACGACAGCCAATACTCTTTTTCTTTTCCTCCAATGATTCTAATTTCTGAAACGCCGTCAATTTGGGAAAGAAAGGGTTTGATAGTGAAATTGGCAATCTTCTTTAACTCAATGGGAGACATTCCTTTGCCTTCAATCGCGTAACCTATTACTGGAAGGATTGACGGATTCATTTTTTCCACCGTTATTTGAGTATCTGGCGGAAGGTTATTTTGGATTTGGCTAATTTGCTCTTCAATACGCGTTTTACTCAAATCTATATCTGCATTCCAATCCATAAAAGCCGAAATTTCACAACTTCCACGACTCGTAGTACTGCGTACAGTTTTTAAATCTTGTACTTTTTTAATAGCCGCTTCTAGCGGTTTAGTAACCGTTATCATCATTTTATCAATGGGTTGCTGGCCCGCATCGGCAATGATTTTTATTTTTGGAAAAGTAATTTCAGGAAACAAACTGGTTTGCATTTTGGAATACGCAAAAAAACCACCCAAAATAATCAGGAAAATAATGGTGCTTAATCCGTTTCTATGCTTTACAAAAAAGTTATTCATTTATATTTTTTTTAAGCCACAGATTTAAAGATTATATTGAATCTGTGAAAATCCTTCTAATCAATGGTAAACCCTTTTAATTTTTAATCACTCTGACCTTAATTGTATCTCCAACACCATAATTTCCCGTTAACAAAATTCTATCTTTCGCTGTTAAAGCAGGGGAAAGAATTTCGACTTTATCTTCTGTTTGAATTCCTTTTTTTATCGGAATCTTTATAGCTGTATCAGCGTTTATCATTTTCATTATCCAAAAATCAGTTTCGGTTTCATCACTTAAAACAGCTAATTTGGGTAATGAAATACTTTTAGAATTAGAACCTTTATTTACCCTAACTTTCACAATTAAATTTTCAGGAATATCTTGTTTGCCATTTATTTGTAAAATCACATTTTGTGTTTGAGAAATGGCATCAACCGTTGGCGAAAATTTCTCAACCGTGGCTGTTCGTATTGAATTATCAGGTAAAAAAACACTTAATTCTTGACCAACCGAAATATGTTTTTTTAGTTCATATGGTAAACTCAAAACAATTACAAAACTTTTGATATCATTGATGGTGACCAAAGCATCTCCGTCCTGAACATAATCACCTTGTTGCACATTGACCATGGTTACAGTTCCGTTGGTGTTCGAAAGCACTTTAATCGCTCCTCCAAAACCCAAAGTTGGATCTATTTTATTAATAGAATTCCCCAACACTTTTGCTTCTCGTGTTTTTATCGAAAATAATTCCTGCCCATTGGCTACAAAATCATTCGGTGCCACATTTACAGAATTCAGATAGCCAGTTGCGTTGGCTTTAATGACGTTTTTTACCAAATAAGTAGCTGTTGCATTTAGGTCAATAACGCTTTGTATACCAATCGTATCAATTGAAGTTAATGTAACTGGAACTCTAACATCAGTTGGTGTTTCGGGTTCTGGCTTATCTTTACAGGAAATAAAAAAAACTGTAATTAGTATATAAACAGAAAATATTTTCTTCATCATATTAGTCATTAGAAATCCAATAATTGATTTCGTTAATAAGCAGTAATTTGTTGATTTTGTTTTGGGAAATTGAATTATTTAGCGTGATAACATTACCTATCGCGATTACAAAATCGGTGATTTGCGCATCACCGGATAGCAATAATTTTTTGTCCGCTTCAATAAGGGCATCAGTTATTTGAAGCTGAGACTGCAATTGGTTTCCGGTTTCCACAGTTTGTTTCAATTTTTGATTAAGCATCAGCAATTGCTGTTGAAATTGCTTATTGAAATGATTTTTATAAGCCAAATTAGTGGCTACAGCCTGCTCATTTTTCTGATGTTGCAATGATCTTTGGTTTCCGTCATAAATAGGAATTGACAAACCTAATCCAACACTAAAGCCAAAATTTTTATACGGTTGATACTCAAAACTGGACAAATAACCCGCGTCACCAAGCAAAGCCAATGTTGGTTTATATGCGTTATCAATCAACTTACTCTGATTGACAATTTTTAAACTATCGACTTCAAATTGTTTAAAGAATATAGTTTTTTCTGCACTTGAAATCGTTTTTAAACCAATATCTGGTTTTGCCAAATTCACAAAAGTGGTATCGGTTTCACCTGACAAATAATTCAGTAATCCTAAATCATTTTGATATTGTTGTTTCAGTTGCAAAACCTGCAATTCTTGTTGTTTTAGAGTCGAAAGAAAAATTAAATAATCGGTTTGCTTATAAATGGAATTTTGGGTTAACTTTTTCAGAGTATTGACGCCGTTATTCAATAGTACAATCATCTTTTGATTGTAGACAATTTGTTCTGCACTTCCATAAGCTGTGACATATTGATCGATAATCACTTTATTCAAATCTTTAAGAGCAATTTTTTTATTTAAAACCAAACTCTCTTTTAAAATTTTAAAACTTTCGGCCTGTGAATTTGCAATATTCTTACCAATTATTTTTTGATTGATTCCAACCAAACCCGAAACAGATTGTCCATTAGTTATCGCTTTATCATACCCCACTCCATTGATAAGAGGTGCATAATTTGCATTCAGATTTCCTGCTATCTGAGGCTTATAAACTGCTCGTTTAAGCAAGCTATCTATAGTATTGGATTGAATCTGACTAGACAAATCCTTTAGTAAAGGTGAATTATTTTGTGCCTTTTCCATATAAAATCGCAAATCTTTTTCTTGCGAAAAAGACTTTAGACAAATAAAGCTAAGAATGAAAAAAAAGATGAATCTCATTAACTGATTTATATAATAAAATTATTTTTTACTATTATTCGCTACAACCAAAACCACAGAAGAATTGGGAACAATAGAAGCTCTTGGGTTAGGATTTTCAGTAGTTGCTTTGGGTTTTGCACCAAAATCAGCGGTGGTTAGATATAAATCCCCCTTAGTTTTGTTTAATGCAATGGTTCTTGCTCCTTTTTGAGTTTTTACCGTTTCAAGAACCGAAAAGGTATTTGTGTTTTGTTCTTTAACAACAGTAATTGTCCCTTCACCATTGGAACTAAAAACAAGTTTCTTTTTGGCATCAAAAGCAACACCATCACAACCATCTCCAATAGGTAATATTTTGATAACTTTTCCATTTGAAGCATCAACAACTACCATCAATTTATTGCCACAAACCGAAAATAATCTATTAGAATCTAAATCAATGGCCAGTCCTGATGGTTCATCACCAGGTGCAATACTCCAAGTTGCGATTACTTCCAATTTAGTGGCATCGATTGTTTTGATTTCGTTTTTATCTTCAATATTGACATAAATCAGGCCTTTGGTATTAGTAACCGAAAATTCGGGTTTTCCGCCCAATGGAATTGTTTTTACAACTTTATTGGTAATGGCATCCAAAACAGTTGCATCTTTTGAACTGGCATTATAAGTAAAAACTTTATGAGAGAATTGATCGTACAAAACCGCATCCGGCTTTTGACCTTCAATGGTTACTTTTGCAATCAATTCAAAAATTTTAAGATCAACAATTGTAACGGAATTATCCTTCCCGTCGGTGATAAAAGCTTTGTTTAAATCATTTGCGATTGCAATTCCGTGAACACCTTTGGTATCACTAATGGTTGCAATACTTTCGTCCGATTTTAAATCCACTACATTAACAACATTTCCGTGCGAAATAAACAAATTTTGATTTACTTCATCAACAGCAAGGTAATCCCAACCTTCGTCTCCTGCTATTTTAATCTTTTTTAAAACTTTATATTCTTGACTAATACAAGTCAAAAAAGAGAAAAGGATAAGTGCTACAGAAAATGTTTTTTTCATTGGACCGATTTTGAGTATAAATATCGGAATTCCAATTTGATATTAAATTAAATATTGCTTAATTTATTGTTTTTGTCCATCAAATAAAATGGGTTTCTTTTTTTTCTTATTAATCCATTTATTCAATTTATAGCACAAAAAAGCAGAACCACTACCTACGATTGCTCCAGCTAAAACATCGGTAGGATAATGAACTCCAAGATATAAACGGGAATAACCAACTGCCCCAGCCCATAAGAAAGACGGAGCAATAACATACCATTTTGGGTAAGCCATACTCAATGATGTCGCTGTTGCAAAAGCTGATGAAGTATGGGCTGAAGGAAAAGAATAACTAGCTTCTTCTGTAACATTATCTATTTCAGGATAAGTTTCATAAGGTCTATCCCTTTTCGTGATGTTTTTTAAGGCAAAAGAAATAAATACAGAAGCGGCCAAAGATTCGCCAATGAAAA
Source organism: Flavobacterium sp. P1_E4 (assembly GCF_056405915.1). Taxonomy (NCBI): domain Bacteria; kingdom Pseudomonadati; phylum Bacteroidota; class Flavobacteriia; order Flavobacteriales; family Flavobacteriaceae; genus Flavobacterium; species Flavobacterium sp. P1_E4. The sequence goes on along the minus strand of NZ_JBFUBE010000020.1, from coordinate 4,960 downwards.
TTGCCTTTTTCTTTGTGATGCTATCTTTTTCAATTAGTCCAACTGCATAGATGACAATAGGAGTTCCAACACTAACAGGAAGTGCACTATTTGTTATTCCAATCATTGAAGACTCAATGTTTGTATTCCTATTTAGATTTATTTTCTTTAGAAGATCTATATCCGAATTTTGGGCATTTGAAATTGAAAAGCAAAAAAAGAATGCAAAAAAGGGAAAAAATTTAGACATCTTGAATTTGTAAATTGATTTAAAAAAATCGGCTATGCCAACTATCTATCGCAGGAACTTCCCAAGATTCATTGAACTCTTCAATATTGTTAACCAAATTATTAAAGACAATCGTATTTTCGGTAACAGCTTTATCTTTTACCATTTTTTTGAAATCTATCAATGGCTTGTGCGCAATGTGTTCTCCTAGCTTGAAGGTTACATTCATTTTATCCAATAAATCAACATTGTATTTTTTTTCTAAGCCTTGGATAAATTCAACAGAAGAATCAATAGAACATCCTGTTGCTGCTTGTACATCCTGATTTACTGCTAAAATAATAAAACGATTGTATTTCAACAAATAAGAGGATTCAAGGCTAGTACCGTGTGCAGCCCATTCGTTAAGAAAAGATTGCAAATCAGTTTCGATTTCAGAAAACTCGGCATCCGAAAATTTTCTATTCGATTGATAAATCCAAATTCTAGATTCTTCGGGTAAATTTTCAAAAGGAACGTACATGGTATTTATTATTTTAGATTGCAGGTTTTAACTGCATATTTTTAATTTTTAGCATTTAGCTTCTAATAAGAAATAAACGCAGATTTTTTATTTAGATTACTTTCTAATGCAAATAATTTATTCACTTTAGAAAACAATCAATATTGAGCTTATGCTCTAAATTTATATTTATGAAAATAAATTTTCTTAAAATCTCTTTTTACAAGTCCTGAGCGTTGGCGATCAATTCAGCAATATCCATTACTTTAACATCACTTTCTCTCTCTTTGTTTTTAACTCCATCCGTTAACATTGTATTGCAAAAAGGACAACCAGCAGCTATAATATCAGGTTTCGTTTCAAGAGCATCTTCTGTTCTTTCTACGTTAATTTCTTTATTGCCCGATTCCGCATCTTTAAACATTTGTGCTCCACCAGCACCACAACATAAGCCATTTGCTTTAGAACGCTTCATTTCAAGCAACTCAACATCTAATTTCTGAATTAAATCTCTTGGAGCTTCATATACATTATTGGCACGGCCTAAATAACAAGGATCATGAAAAGTAATACGCTTTCCTTTAAATTGTCCTCCCTCGATAGTTAAACGTCCTGAATCCAACAATGATTTAAGAAATTCTGTGTGATGTACCACTTCATAATGTCCTCCCAATTCTGGATATTCATTTTTTAAAGTATTAAAACAATGTGGACAAGCAGTAACAATTTTTTTTGCTTCATAAGCGTTAAGCACTTCGATATTCATCATTGCTTGCATTTGAAACAAAAACTCATTCCCTGCTCTTTTTGCTGGATCTCCAGTACAACTTTCTTCAGCACCTAAAACAGCAAAAGAAACATTGGCACGATTTAGAATGCGCACAAACGCTTTTGTTATTTTCTTTGCTCTATCGTCAAAACTTCCTGCACAACCTACCCAAAATAAAACTTCTGGTTGTTTTCCTTGGGCTAGCATTTCGGCCATTGTTGGCACAATTAAATTTTCTGACATAACTTTTATATTTTTTTCACAACAAAGGCAAAAGCCTTAATTTTGATGTATTTTATATTTTTTTATTTATAACAAAAGACAATACTAATTTTCGTTTTTCCAATTCAAACGATCTTGTTGACTGTATTGCCAAGGTGCACCATTATTCTCAATATTGGTCATCATAGCATTTATAGGCATTGGAGCGGCACTTTGTTCCATTACAAGATAACGTCTCATATCCATAATGATAGAAAGCGGGCTGATATTAACTGGACATTCCTCTACACAAGCATTGCAAGAAGTACAAGCCCACAATTCCTCTGGAGTTATGTAATCGTTCAATAAAGATTTATTGTCCGGTACAAAAACACCTTTGTTGGCATCAATATTTTTCCCTACCTCTTCCAATCTATCTCTTGTATCCATCATAATTTTACGAGGAGATAATTTTTTCCCTGTTTGATTTGCTGGACAAGAAGAAGTACAACGACCACATTCTGTACAAGTATAGGCGTTTAATAACTGAACCCAGTTTAAATCTTGAACATCACTGGCGCCAAATTTACTCGGAGCTTCATTTTCAGAAACTGGCGCTGCCGCAAATGGGTCAGCATTTGGATCCATCATCAATTTTACTTCAGCAGTTACAGAAGCTAAATTATCAAACTGTCCTTGTGGATTTAAATTTGCAAAATAAGTATTTGGGAAAGCTAATAAAATATGAAGGTGTTTTGAGAAATATAAATAATTCATAAAAATCAAAATCCCAACGATGTGCAACCACCAAAAACCTTCGTTTAACAACATCACCAACTCATTGGACATTCCATTGAAAACCGGAGCAATAAATTGACTTATTGGAAAAGAACCTGCTTTAATAAAGTGAGAAAATCCACCAGGTACATTTTGCAAATGCAAATCAGTGGCATTCATTAATAAAAACAACGTCATTAGGGTTATCTCAAAATACAAGATATAATTAGCATCACCTTTTGGCCAACCTTTTAAATCGGAATGAATAAATCTTTTCAGCTTAACTACATTTCTTCTTATCAAAAATACAGTAACAGCAAATAAGACTAAAAAAGCCAATACTTCAAAAGATCCAATTAAAACATCATAAACAACTCCGATTGAAGCAAAAATTCTATGTGTTCCAAATAAACCATCAATAATGATTTCTAATAATTCGATATTGATGATAACAAATCCAACATATACTATAATATGCAGTATTCCAGCAACGGGTCTTTTTACCATTTTGGACTGCCCAAGAGCAATCATTGCCATATTTGTCCAACGTGCTTTTGCATTATCTTTACGATTAACATCAACACCAAGATTAATATTTCTAATGATTTTTTTTACATTCGAATAAAAATACCCGAAGCCAATAATCAATACTATGGCAAATAACACATTACTAAGGTAACTCATAAATACTAGTTTTTAACTTTTGTTATAGAATCGTTTGGAGCAACATATGGTTTGTTTTTCTTTCCAAAAACAGAGACATTTACATAACGTGTTGGATTTAATCTTACATCCTGCAAAAGCAATTCCAACTCTTTGGAAGTTTTTTCCAAGTTAGCATATAAGGCTTCATCTTTAAGTAATTTCCCCATAGTTCCTTTTCCAGATTCTAAACCTTTCATCAATGCATCTACTTTACTTAATGTCGCATTCAAATTCCTTACTGTATTTCCTAAGTCAGCTTTATTCAACGAGTCTGAAATTTTAACGAAATTATCAGAGACTTTGTTGAAATTAGAAACCATACCTTTCAACTGTCCTTTATTTTCATCTAAAATCACATTGGCATTTGATGCTACTTTATGAAATTGTTCCATAGTAGCGCTAAGTTCAGCTAAGCTCTTTTTTAAATCGGCTTGACCTTTTGCATCTAAAACAGAATTAAAACTAGTAATTAATTTATCTGCACTAGTCATTAATTTTTCTACTTTAGCCATAACTGGAGCGGCTTTATCACCTAATGAAGCCATAAGACTGGCTTCTAAAGTTCCTTTTAAATAATCACCGTTTTCAGCGATCATTTTATCTTCATAATTAGGATGGATAGCTACTTGTTTACCCCCAATAAGACTGGCATCATAGATTGTAGCTGTGCTTGATTTTGATATCGGAAAATCTGTATCGATTTGCAATTCAACCAATAATGTTCCTTTTTCACTAATTGTAATAGTTTTCACTTTTCCAATGCTCAGTCCGTTGATTGTAACTGGTGCAGAAGGCGCAAGTCCCTCTACATTTGCATATTCAACATATAAAGTTTTATAACTATTAAAAAGGTCTTTTCCTTTTAAAAAACTGTATCCCCAGAGGAATAATAAAATTGACGTAATAACTAAAATGGCAGTTTTTATTTCTCTTGTAATTTTCAAAATTTTTGTTTTTTTAATGGGCAAATTTAATATAAAATATTCTAATTTATAAGTATTATTTGACTGCTTCTTGAATGCTTATTTTTTTTCCATTTTTGAAAGCAATTAAAAAAGCAGAATCATAACCTTTGGATTTTACTTCATTTAATTGGTTTTTAGCATTTTCATAATCTGAGGTTTCGCCGTATAGATATTTATAAATATTATCTTCGTAAACGAGTTTGACATTTTGCAAACCTTTAAAGTTTTTAGGCTCCAATGCTAACTTTTTTTTACTAGCCGATAACTGAATTTTATAAATCGAACCTAAAGTGTCTTTTTTAATGATTCCTTTATTAATCTCTGGTTTATTAACTTCTGGAGTTTCAGAACTTTTTATAGGATTTTCTTTAAGGATTTGAGAAGGCTTTTCTCCAAAAGTTTCTGCTCCTCCATCTCCAAAATAATCATATTTATAACTGATTATTGCATTAGCAATAGCTCTAGCAATATCATTTTGTCCATCTTCTGAATTTAACAAATCCCCTTCAACAGGATTGGATATAAAACCAGTTTCAATTAAAACCCTTGGCATATAGGCTTTATGCAAAACCATAAATGGCGCTTGCTTCACTCCTCCATGTCTTAATTTCTTACCTAATTTTGCAAATTCATCTTCTACCTTACCTGCCAATGAAATACTATTATCTAAATATTCTTCTTGCATCAAAGTCATACCGATCATTGTTTCAGGAGAATTTGGATCAAATCCTTCATATTTTTGTTTATAATCTTTTTCCATTGTGATTACCGCATTTTCCTTTTTGGCTGCCTCAAGATTTGAAGCAATCTTATTCATCCCCATCACATAGGTT
>NZ_JBFUBE010000019.1:0-86149 GCF_056405915.1 Flavobacterium sp. P1_E4 | reverse complement strand
GTATGATTTTGGTTGTAAACATAAATTGAATCATTTGATTTTTCAATATCATTTTGTTCGTGTTTTTTATTGCAAGAAAACAAAAAGCAAATAGTAATTAATAGAAAGACTTTTAAAATTTTCATAGATTCTTGTTTTCGTCCATTTTGCGGTTAAATTGCCACCAACGTTCCGGCACTACAGCGGGTTTGGGACTAAATTAAGCCCATTCTTCGGATTTGCCAAATCATTCCAAATACAAGACCATTTTTCCATTTAGCCAAATGTCCAAATCCGTTGTAGTGGCTGTTAGTGGCTGGCTTGTCATTTCGATATTCGCATCAGTTTTATGATAAAGTCAAATTTGCTTTTCTCGTATTCAGACTCTTTTTTCTGAAGTGATATAACTTTAAATTTTTCAATTAACTTATTTTGATTCAACAACTCAATGGTTAAGTCATTTCCTAAATTATAAATATTCAGATCAATATAATCTTTAGGTTTAGTTACTTTTCTCGTTGGTGGTTCATTACAATAGTCAGCTTCTCCAATTATAAAGGCATTGTTCTTATAAAAATTCCAATTAATTATTTTGCAATAATCTCGTTTAAAACTTTTTGCATTTTTTAAGACAATCGTGTCATTTTTAAAGTAAATATCGTTTGTGTTATCTGTAAACCAAGGATTAGAATCGGTTTCAATTATTCCCTTTTTGTTTTGAACTATTGTTTCTTTGAAAGTATTTAATAATTCCTCTTTTGTGACTTTAGTTTCTTGAGAGTATGAAAATTGAGTAATGAATATTAAAATAAAAAGTAAATTGTTTTTTATCATTTAAGTTTTTTTAGTGGCTGGATTCAGTTTTAAAAATATTCTGGATGTTGTATGAAATCGATATAAAAATCATTTGAGCAATAAGCAATGGCCAAAGTTAAAGTGATAAAGTGTACTAGCAACAGCCAAAGAAATACATATGACGTTTTTCTTTTCTCAATTTTTCTTTCAAAAACATAATTTATAAAAGTTATAATTACAATAAATTCAATTGAAATTAGTGCGAGCTTTTCTACTTGACTATGAATTAAATTCATAAGTCTTTCAATATTTGGAACTCTAACTATCATTGCATATGAAACATAAGTATAAGAAATCATAAAACTTAATGCAGAAAAATTGAGCACATATTTTATTATTTTTTTCACGCTTATTTTAGCTATTAAATTTTCTCTCTATTTCTGGTTGCTTGCCACTAACGTTCTGGCACTACAGCGGGTTTGGGACTAAATTAAGCCCATTCTTCGGATTTGCCAAATCATCCAGATACAAAACCAACTTTCTATTAAGCCTATTGCCCAAATCCGTTGTAGTGGCTGTTGTGCGATCGGTTTTTCTTATTTACCAATCAGGCTTCCAATTTTCTAAATATTCTTTAGGAATATTACGTTTTACATAAATTGTTCCTGAATGTCCTGATTCGAGGGTTGTTATTGAATCTTTATTTATAGTACCTCTTTCTCTTAATATTTGATGACTACATTGAAAAACGATTGAAAATTTTATTTTCAATTTGTTTTCCTCTATAAAATAATACCCCATTGTAGCCTTGCTTGGGTCAAAATGTTCTCTAGTCAATTTCAAAGTGTCAGATTTTGCAATTCTGAATATTCCAATTTTATTCTTAGAATAAAATTTTAAATAGCTTACATATGGATAACTATTGTCATCATTTTTTTCAAAGAAAACGTATTCTTTTGTAATGGTATTTATTGCAAAGTTTATTTTTTCTTTATAAACGGCTAAAGTATCGATGTTGTCAATTTTTTCGTTTTTAAGTTTGTAATCATTTATTTTTTTTCTACAAGAACCACTTTTTGAATATAATCCATTATAACAACAACTTATGAACAAGAAAGTCAAACCAAATAGTAAGAAAATGTTTTTTAATAACTTGTAATTCATTTGTTGATATTTATTCGGTTTCTTCTTTCGCAAACTGTCGCACAACGTTCCCTTGCTACAAGAGGTTTGGGATTAAATTAAGCCTTATTTTCGGATTTGCCTAAATATTCCAAATACAAGACCATTTTTAAATTAAGCCAATTGCTCAAATCTCTTGTAGCAAGTGTTAGGCGACGTTCTTTTTATTGATTAAAATTATATGCTTTTGTAGTTCTTTAATTTTTATATTCAAAATATTATATGAATTAAGAGGTTTTCTATTAATAATATCTGTAAGTTCAGGATATTTTTCAATTAAATCATTTTTAGTATAAATCTCAATATTATTTATGAGCGATATTGTTTGAGCTATGCGAAAAGAAATTTTCTTCAAACTATCTAATTTTTCAGTTTCGTTTTTTGATAGTGTTAATTTGTCAAAATCAATGATTCCCAAAACTTTTATTTGTTCATCAAGAGATTGTGATTTTAAAGCTACTCTAGCAATTTTTTTATAAAATTCTTTATCAGTTTTTTTATAAAAAGTCAATATGTGTAAAATACATTTATTGATTGCTTTTGTAATATCTCTTTCGACAGCTTTAAATATAGGGCATGCAAATGATTGTTCATGTAAATTATATGTTGATAGTAGGCTATTATGAACAGAATCTGGACTACCTTTTGATGGAATTGAATGAACAATTTTACCATCTATAATTTTAATTATATTTATATGCCAATTAAGCATTTCAGGAAATTGAAGTTTTAATTGCGTAATTAATTGTGTGTCATTTTCTGTTCCTGTTGCATTTGGATGATCAACTAAATAATCTTCATCTAAAGAATTATTTGAACCAAATCTATAATATTTCATATCAATATCCATTTTTTATGAAAGTAATTTTTTGACGTTTCATGTGTTTATATTCATCTGCAAGATCCGTTAAAGGTAAGACTTCAAAAATGTATAGCCAATATTGGTAAAAATCAGTAAGTTTAAGTGTTTTTGCATTGTCTTTATACTCTTTTAGATAAGGTTTTTTTTGATATTTCATATCAATTCTAAAAGCTAAAAGCATAAAAATACAATCATTTGAAGTAATTGAATCAGATTTAAGAGTTGAAATTTGTAAATCAAAATTGTATTTTAGTGCATAATAAATAGAATAAGAACACGCTTCATAAATTTTACTCCTTACACCATAATCATAAATATCTTTAGATATCTGTGTGATAATAGGAATGTCAATTTCGTGAGGATCAAAAACATATTCATCAAGAAGATTTATTAAATATGGATATAAAAGAACTAAATGGTGCACTTGTTTTATGAAATAATTTTTGGCACTAATACCTAAATATTTTCCTGATACAATCTGGATAGCATAATTAATGACTGATACATCACTTCCCTCTTCAAGCATTAGTTCAATCGAAAAATCAAAAAATCCTTTGAGTTCTTTTACTCTAATGCCTTCTTTTCCATTAGGAGCAGTATAGGTATTTGTAAAATTAAAATGATTAAGTTTTGTTACCCAATTTTTAACTTCAGCTTTTGGAAGAGAAATAATTTTAGTTTTTTTTGAATTTAATGTTAATTCATATTTTTTGAGTTCATCAGACAAAGTAAGAATGAATCTTTCCGCTTCCTCATAACTTTCTGCATAACAAGTGTAATCATCAATATTTCTAATATATTTAAATCCTTTATTTATTAATTCATAATCTACGGAGGTCAAAATAATTTCTGAAATTAGATTAGAAACGTGTGGGCCAATTAAAAGCCCATTTGTTTCCCCAAATTTTAGATTTCTTGTTACCCCATCAATTTTATTAAACCATAATCCTTGACCTTTATTAGCTTTTGCATACTGCTTGGTTACTAATGCCCATGAAATTGAATGGCTATAAATACTAGGAAAACAATTTGCTATATCTGCATGAGCAACATACTTTGCCTTTATTACGATATCTTGATAAGGTTCACCGTCCATAAAGAAATTTTTGTAATTCATTTCAAAAAGCCCATCTTTTTGAAAGAACTTACGAATATGAATTCTGCTAACTTTGTAAGTTTCAAGACTTGTTTTATTTTTAAAATGATCTATTATTTCTGTCCATATTGTTGATATAAAATGGCATAAATTTGCATATGCAAATGGGTCTGGTATTGCTAAAGGTCTAGGAACATTAATATTTCTAATATTAGAATATCGAATGTAGTCTCTTTCTGTATTTTGATTTGGAAAACTCGGTCTTTTAGAGTATTCTAAAAAGTTTTCACTTGTTAAAAAGTTTGGGATTTTACTAGCGAATAATCCATGACCAACCAATCCGTCGTATAATTCCGATCCAGAAATGTCTGCCATGTAGTCTATATATGAAGTCATATTTTTTTATTTTTTGCGCGAATGTCGCCTAACGTCTTGGCACTACAGCGGGTTTGGGACTAAATTAAGCCCTATTTTCGGATTTGCCAAATCATCCCAAATACAAAACCATCTTTCCATTAAGCCCAATGCCCAAATCCGTTGTAGTGGCTGTTAGTAGCCGTTACTTTATCATTTCGTTTATCCATTTCTCAACTGAGTCTGCTAAAAAATTCTCTTTGGAAGTAAACATCTCTTTCAGAGTTAGCTCTTCTTCATTCGTGCAACCTCCGCAAAGAGTTACCTTTTCATCACTTTCCTTGTTTATTTTTATTTGAGCAAACTCCTGTTCGGTAAGTTTTATTAATTTTTTGGTTTCTAATTTTTCACAAGCAACAGTCGCTAGGTATTTCTCGGCAGGATTTACGTCGTAAAGTTTAGCTTTAAGAGTTGTATAGTTTTTGTTTTTCAGAATTTCAGATATCTTTTTGACAGGTTCAGATTTAGTTCCTGCATAGAAGCAAGCAAATCCAATGATATTATTTTTATCCCGTTTAGGAAGTTTAATAGTGATTATTTTAGTGTCAATTTTTTCTTGTTTTTGACAAGCAAACATTAAGCTTATTATTAATAGAAAGTAGATTTGTTTAATCATTTGAATTTACGTTTTTTTCGGGGTAATGGCTACTAACTAGTATATATGCGAAACAAACTTTCGCCTATCTACCAAACTGGTAGGTGTATATACGAAGTTTTATTTCGCTTTTTTGTTTTTCAAAAATAGCAAAAAATGATTACAAATCGTCAAAAGGACTTTTTATTTGTCGGATACTTTTCGTACTTACATGAGTGTAGATTTCGGTAGTTCTGCTGCTGTTATGCCCCAATAATTCTTGTATGTAGCGCAAATCGGTACCGCTTTCCAATAAATGGGTGGCAAAGCTATGGCGAAGCCAATGCAATGTAACTGGTTTTTGAATCCCAACTTTTTTTAAAGCTTGTTTTAATACAAGTTGCAAACTTCTGGAGTCGTAGGGAGAACCGGAAATTTGTCCCTCAAATAGATATGTGGTGGGTTTGAAAACTTTGTAATAATCTCGCAACATTTCCAATATCTTCGGACTTAACGGTGTTATTCTGTCTTTCTTTCCTTTTGCGCTTTTCAAGAGCACCAGATTTCTTTTGGAATCGATATGAACGGGTTGTAGCGCCAGCAACTCACCACAACGTAATCCGCAACTATAAATTAAACTCAGCATCGTTTTGTGTTTGAGGTTACTATGAGCATTCAAAATCAGTTTTACTTCCTCTTTACTCAAAACATTGGGGAGTATTTTTTCTCGTTTCGGACGGTGAATTTTCTCGATTTCGATTTTAGTTTCTCGTATGGTGGAGAAAAACAATTTGACAGCATTGACGATTTGGTTTTGATACGAAGCCGACAAATTATTGTTCAAAATGTATTCGTTATTGTACCGAATAACATCATCATTGTTAATTTCGGCTACCATTTTGTCGTTGTAAAAGGTCAGAAAGGTTTTTAAAGCTTCGGTATAGGTAGTTATGGTACTGTTGCTGTAACGTCGGGACAACAGCCAGTGTTTGAATTTTTCTATTTGGGCGATTCCCTCAGCCGAAGGAAGTTTGATTGGTGTCTCGATAATTCGAAATAACATTCGGTTTTCAAAGGTATCAGGCAAATGCCAAACGCCTAATGTTTGACTCCATCTTGATCCCTCTTGTAGCTTAATGCGATCAATCCAATCTTGATTTTTTTCGAAATAAATGGCTATGCGGCTTTCGCCACCGCGTTTGATGAGTTTGGCTGTCCAGTTCATAAGGCGAATAGTTAAAGTAAAAGGCGTTTAGTTGAATGATAAAGATAAGGAAAAGATTGCAGATTTTTGGATTTTATTGAATAGTGAGTTGTGAAAGGTGAGGAATGATCTCCGCAATACTATTCCAGAATCAAAGTAATTAGGAGTGCTGATTGATTGTTGTTTTAAAACGTAGTTTGATTATTGATATGGAGCAGAAACATTAGGTCTTTTTGGAGATATCGTCCCGCTTTCCGTTGCAAACGAAGCTCACTGAACTCCTATGAAAGTAAAAATATAGTGAAGTAATCTTTTCTTTTTTAAAGAAAAAAAGAAAAGGATTTCCACTTTACACGAGCGAAGCGAACTGGTGAAGCAATCGGGGCTAAAGGGCAATGCCATTAAGTTAAGGGAAGATTAAAAAAAAAGCACTCAGATTCAGGAGATTTTTGCTTTTTTTGCTGCGTAAATCTGCGAAATCTGCGTGAAAATAAAAACAGCAATTCCTTAACTTAATGAAATTGGGCTAAAGGGAGGTGTTTTGGTTTTTTGCCATTATCCAAAAAAGAAAACTATTCCAGTATAAAATAGTATGTTATTCGTTTTCTCTCTTATTTAATGCTGCGCCTGACGATATAGCTGTTGGCGGGAAGCCATTTTAGATTCTAATTTTTTCATTATAGCATTTTTTAGTTATTCAAACCAACCTTTTCCTTTTTCTAAACGTTCAAAAAAAATGGTTAATGAATTTCAGATTCTCCTGTGCAGGGAGACAATTAAAGCGCTACGATTTCACAAAAGACAAATTCAAATTCTTCAAGAGTTCTCTCAGCAAATGCTTCTTGAAATACAAGAAAAGGATTCCCATATTCTTCCTCAGTGAGGGAAGCAAGGTGAAATAGTGGCATATAATCAGCAAACCCTTTTGCTTTTCACCTTCCATTTTTCACTTTCAAGCAGTAACAGACTTTGAGAAAAGAGCAGACTGCAGTATAAAAAAAACAGAAATTTCGATAGGTTTATCCTGTTTGTAGATTTTCCCCTTATGGCAGTAAATTACCGCTTCACTTAAAATCTAGTTATAGTAATCAAGATCCGCAAAGTCGAAAAATGCCTCAACAACCACGAATGGATTTGCTGTCTCATACACCGACCAAAAAGTAGTCCCAAAGAATTTTTTATTCTTTTTCATAGGGAGAAGATTTAATATTAACCAGCGAAGTTCCGTTCTTAAAAGAGGATGATCTATTCGGAATACAGATATAATATCTTATAAAATGGATATTTAATAGGATATTTTTTTATCTTTGAAACTCAGACTTTTTAATCCAAAGGGCTTTATCTTTGAACCTTCAGAAAATTGATACTCATTATGGAACAAAAAATACATCAGGGAAGAAACGTAAAACGTTTCAGAGAAATGCTTAACATAAAGCAGGAGGCATTAGCTTATGATCTGGGAGAGGACTGGAATCAGAAGAAAATTTCTATGCTGGAGCAAAAAGATGTAATTGAAGATAACCTGCTTAAACAAATCTCAGCAGTATTAAAAATTCCTGTTGAAGCTTTTCAGAATTTTGATGAAGAGCAAGCAATAAATATTATTTCGAATACTTTTCATGACACTCAAGGTTTGATAAATTATAGCCCAACTTTCAATAATAATCCAATCGACAAATTGATCCAACTTCACGAAGAAAAAATTGCTTTGTACGAACGAATGTTGAAGGAGAAAGATGAAATGATGGCAAGGCTTGAAAAATTAATCAATAAATAATTCGGAAAAATTCTTATTCATATTTCGAAAATATAAAATAATCATTTATAAAAGACATATTAATTCCACAAAGAGACTTTCTAGTCTCTTTTTTTTGGGGAGTGGGTTTGTAATAACGTTTTGGTAACCATCGGGTTTGGGGCTAAATTAAACCCATTATTCAGGACAGGACACTCTTTTTTTTTGGGACGGGCAAAGCCATAGATAAAGCATAGATAGTGTATGGATAATGTATGAAAAGTGGTACTAGTCTTTAAAAATCAATGAACCATCTCAAATCATTAGTTTTTTAGTGCTAACTTTTTCAAATTATGCTTAAAATAGGTCATAAAGACCGCAATAATTACTTGTAAAATGGTGATCCATATGAGTTCAGTGAATTTTATTTGTAGCTCACTACCAAAGTAACAGCCTGACAGCATCCCGATAAAAGGGCGTATACTCGCAAAGTGAATTGCCCTTTTTTCGGGATGGTGGCTCGCCCCAATAATTTTGATTAAACCGTGGTTTCTGTCAAAGGAATGAAGCTGCTTTTTGGGGCTTCACATAACGAACAGCAATAATCTTCGGGAAGATCCTGAAAGAGTGTGCCTTTTTCGATGCCCTGAATGACATCGCCGTAGTCTGAATTATAAACAGTTAAGCATTCTGGACATTGGTGAATGTCCTGTGCTTTGGTTTCCTTTTTGGCGCTGGTATTTTTGAATTCGAGTACACTGTTGCCTAGTTCTTCAAAGTATTTTTTACTCAATTCTATTAAGATATTGGGCAATTCGAGTTTGTCGACATCTTGCGCGTGTACGATGTATTCCTTGGTGTTGGGATCAAAATTTTTGGCATACAAAATATTGAAAGTATCTCGGATTTTGATCGATTCGAGATCCTTTGGCGATTCGTTTTTTTCGATAACCACCGAGGTGAAATAATGACCGTCTCGATTATAGTCGGACAGTCCGAAGGTAAGTCCGTAGGTGCTGATGTCGAACTGGTCGAGGGTGCGCACCAGAAAAGTTTTGAGGTTCAAGGCCCATTCCGTAGCTACGGGTAAGTGCCAGTTGAGTTCCAAAAGGGAGTGGCGAACATTGATTCCTTTTTTGCCCAAGAATTTTTCCCAATCGAGTTTGCGGTCTTTGGGGATTCCTTTCACGATGAAKGATTTCCAAGGGGTGATACATATTTTTCCGATTTTGCAGTCGAAACATAAATCACACATTTCTTTCAAGAATTCCAGATCGTAGAGGTTGTTGCGCCAGTAAAGTCCTAACCAGTATTGGTCGATACCAAGTCTGTTCATTCCTTCGTAATAAGGGAAGGGGTAAAACGGAATATTTAATGGCTGGTCGATGGTTCTGTTGTTGGTGTCCAAATCGCTAATGAGTTGGAAAATCATATCAACAGTATCGGGTTCTTCCTGAAGTATTTTTTCTATTTCGTAATATATTTTCCCTATGTCCCAGCTGTAGATCAATACAGGGAAAAGTTCCATTTTGTCCCATTTTGGCAAACGCACATACAGGAACCAATAATCTTCGTGGTGCGAAGCCACAAAGTTGATGTGTCCCGTGAATAGTGGAACGAGCTGTTGTTTAGGGTCGGTTACATTGACCTTTAATTTGGGCTGTTCCTTGAATTGTTCCAATATGTAAAGGAATTTGTTTCCGGTAAGCCAAGTCGTATTCCTGAAAATATCGGTCGATACATAAGAGGAAACGATGTTATTGCCACTTTTTTCGTTGGGCAAAACAAAATGATGTTTCCCAATTTTTTCGGGAGTGTTATTTTTGAATCCTTTTGGGAATATAATGTCTTGCCTGGAACCAAAAGAGATGGCTTCAAGACCTTGCTCCAATGCCATATTTACAATTTCTCGTAATTCCCCCGGAGATATAACCCCGCCTTTTACTATGAGTCTTGTTAATTCCATTTTTTTTAGTTTTTATTGTTGGTTGTTTAAAGGTTTAAACTCTTTAGGTTTAAAATTGTTTAATTGTTTAAGGTTGTTTAAGGTTTGTGGTTTTGAAGATGCTTTTTAGCACGATTTAGAGTATTAAACAATTTTAAACTTTTAAACCATTAAACCTTTTCAAACCCTATTTAGCTTTCGCCAATATCTCCTTCACTTCAGTTTTGCAACTGCCACAACCTAGTCCCGCTCCCGTGGTTTTACAAAGTTCGGTAAAATTGGTAACGCCACTTTTGATGCATTCTTCAATATTTCCGCTTCCTACCTGACTACAAGAGCAAACTAGTTTCCCAATTACGGGTTTGGCCTCGGAGCCGCTTCCTCTTAATAAGGTGTTTCGTTTGTCGGCCAATTCGATTTTGCTTTCAATCATTGTCTTGAATTCGGCAAACTCATTTTTGTCACCCATTAGGATGGCTCCAATGAGCAAATCGTTCTTGACGATACATTTTTTATAATAGCGTTTCCCTAAGTCGGCAAAAACAATTTCTTCATAGGAATCATCGTTTTCGGGTACTTCGATTTCACCTATTGAACAAAGATTGATGTCTTCCAGTTTTAGGATATTCATCAATACCGATCCTTTGTAAAAACTGCTGATGTCACCGGCTATAAAGTTGGCTAAAACATCGGCCTGTTCTTCGGCAGCAGAGGTGATTCCGAATAACTGATTGTTGAATTCGGCAATTTCACCTATCGCAAATACATCAGGATGGGAGGTTTGCAAGTACTGGTTGACTTTTACGCCACGTCCACAAGCCAGTCCTGTTTCCTTGGCTAATTCTATGTTTGGTATCGTTCCAATGGTGTAAACAATGGCATTGGCAGTAATGATTCGACCACTTTTCAGAGCGATTTCCAATTCGTTTGCATTATCGGTTTCAAATACGGTACTGACTTCATTATCAAAATAAATTTGAATGTCTCTTTGCTGTACTTCTTCGGCCAATAATTTACTGGAGATTCTATCCAATTGACGTTCCATCAATCGGGACGCTCTTTGTATAATAGTTATTTTAACTTTTTTGTGTTTAAGGGCTGCAGCCAGTTCCAGTCCCAGTAATCCACCACCTACAATCACTACGTGTTGTTCTTCGGCAGGTAAATTGGTGCCATCCAGATAATCTTTTAGTTTGTCGGCATCTGTTTTCTTTCTGATGGTAAAACGCCCCGGAAGATGTAATTGGGCATTTTCAGGTATAAAAGGGCGGCTTCCAGTTGCCATTATCAACATATCAAATTGATGAACGGTGCCTCGGCAGTCGGTTATGGTTTTGTCTGCAGTACTTACATTTTCAATTGCAACACCCGATTTCATCGTGATATTCAATTGGCTCATGCCATCGCTTTTTATTTTCAAAAGGCTTTCCCAAGTAAATTCTCCAGTCACATATTCTGGCAACAGAACGCGGTTGTAGAATGGGTTTTCCTCATTCGAAAAAACAATAATTTCATCGGTAGTATTTATTTCTCTGTAATTTTGAATAAAGCGGAAAGCAGCAGCTCCAGCACCTACAACGGCAATTTTTTGAAATGGTTTCACGTATTTTGTTACCGCTACCGTGGTGTATTTAAAATCAGGCTCTTTGGATATTGGATCTACAATCGTGTTAGTCAGATTGTTGGTTCTGTTCAAGTCGTTGTCCAATTGTTTTCCCCAATGCATAGGCAAAAATAGAACACCTTCTTTGATAGTGTCGGTTACTTTTGCTTTCACCCGAACTTCACCATTTTTACTGCTCACAACAACAATGTCACCATTTTTTATTTCAGACTTGTAGGCATCTATTGGGTTGATTTCGAGAACTGGGCTAGGAGTGTGCGTCATCAATCGGGACACTTTACCGGTTTTGGTCATTGTGTGCCATTGATCACGAATTCGTCCCGTTGTCAATATAAAAGGATATTGAGCTGAAGGAAGTGGAGATGTGTTTTCGATACTCGTTGGAATATTGAAAATCGCTTTTTGCGAAGGCGTAAAGAACTTTTTATCGGCGAATAGGCGAGGAGTTCCTGGGTGTCCGTAATCCGGAACAGGCCATTGGAAAGTGCCTTCGTTTTTTAGTCGGGAATAATTTAAATAGGAAATATCAATATTGGTGCCTTTGGTCATTAGGCAGTATTCTTTGTAAACAGCTTCGGTATTGTTGAAGTTGAAACCAGAGAACTTCATTTTTTTGGCAAAGTTCAGCAAGATTTCCACATCCGATAAAGCTTCACCTGGGGCATTAATTCCTTTTGGTAAATACGAAATACGACGCTCAGAGTTGGTCATTGTTCCCTCTTTTTCCAGCCATCCTGCGGCAGGCAACAATAAATCGGCAAACTTGGCGGTATCGGCATTATGGGAGATGTCTTGAACGACAACAAATTTTGCGTTTTGCAATGCTTTTTCAACTCTTCTTGCATCTGGCAAACTCACCATTGGATTGGTGCAAATAATCCAAATGGCTTTCATTTTGCCCGATTCCAAGGCGTCAAACATTTCGGTTGCTGTTAATCCTGGTTTTTCAGAAATGGATTCCACTCCCCAAAAATCGGCTACTTCCTTGCGGTGTTCAGGATTGTTTAATTCTTTGTGAACCGCCAGTAAATTGGCCATTCCGCCCACTTCACGGCCTCCCATAGCATTGGGTTGTCCGGTCAATGAGAAAGGTCCGGAACCCGGTTTTCCAACCTGCCCGGTTATCAATGAAAGATTAAGTAAAGCTGTGTTTTTATCAACCCCAATGGCGCTTTGGTTCAATCCCATAGCCCACATGGATATAAATCCTTTGGCTTTGCCAATAATATCGGCTGCGAGGTGAATGTCACTTACAGAAACTCCACATAATTTGGATGCTTTTTCATAGGAACTGCCCATTACCATGTCTTTGTAAGCCTTAAAGTTTTCGGTATGATTTCGTATAAAATCAAAATCAACGTATGCTTTTTCAATTAATCGTCTCCCGATGGCGTGGTACAAAACAATATCAGTCCCAGGAAGTATCTGCAAGTGCAAATCTGCTGCGATAGCCGAGTCGGTGCGTCTTGGATCGACAACAATAATTTTTGTCTTTGGGTTTTTCTCCTTGTGTTGTTCGATTCGTCTGAACAGAATTGGGTGACAAAAAGCGGGATTGGCTCCTGTTATCAAGAAAGTGTCGGCAAGTTCTATGTCGGCATAAGCGATAGGAACGGAGTCTTCACCAAAAGTTTTTTTGTAACCCGCCACTGCCGAGCTCATGCAAAGTCTTGAATTGGTGTCTATATTATTGGTTTTTAGAAAACCTTTTACTAGTTTGTTAACCAAGTAATATTCTTCGGTCAGACATTGTCCAGAAATATAAAACCCAACACTGTCCGGTCCGTGTTTTTTTATAATTGAAGAAAAAACAGCTGCTGCACGGTCAAGAGCGGCATCCCAGCTTACTCTTTCTTTTGGGTGCGATTTGCTCCATCTCATTTCGGGATACAATATCCTGTCCGAAGTGTCATTGACTACATAATGTAAGTTCATTCCTTTGGAACAAAGCATTCCTCTATTTACGGGATGGTCTTTGTCGCCTGTAACCGTCACTCCATTTTTAGAATCATTTTTTACAATAATTCCGCATCCTACTCCACAATAGGAACACGTAGTTTTGATTTCTGTATTTTGCATTATGTATGTCTTCGTTTATAAAGTAGCTTTGTAAGAATCAATATAGATGATATTACACAAACAAAAATAAGTAATAAATAAGTATTAATACGTATAAAACTAATTTTATTTTGATCTCAGCGCAAATAAAATTAGAATGGTAAAAATCAGTTGTCTTTTTTGAATTATTAAAAGTATTGGGTGTTATAGCAGATTAATAATTGTGTTTTTGCAAGTTTGGTGGCGAGAAAACAGAAAAACAGAAGGCAGAAAGCATCGGATAGAAAATTGCAATCTGCAACCTGAAGTCTGCAATCTAAAATCTGCAATCTGATTTAGGGCGTGCCCCTGAGTAAAAACTTCGGGTCGTGCTGTACGTTCCCGCTTTTTTTCTTTTCAATTGCCACGGGTTTAAACCCGTGGCAACTGATAAAGAAAAAAGAGCTCCACTGCCATCACTCACGCAACCTAATAACATATTCAGGAGATTTGTAAGAATATTTTATTATTTAACTAAAAAAAAACTTGATGTATTTGGAAGACACATCAAGTTTTAATGAATAAAGATTTTTTTTATAGTATTAATAGACTTAGTATTAGGGTAGAAAGGGGATTGCTTTTTTTAGGGAAGTTTTAAAAAATCTGCGTAAATCCGTCAAATCTGCGTGCAATTTTTTCATACAGATTTGACGGATTTACTTAGATTGAATTGGTTAATTTGCATATAATCTGAGTTTGTGCAATTAATTTTTTAAACCAATCTTAAATCCATTGATATACTCGACAGGTTTTTTTCCATCATAGGACATATTGTCAATAAAATCGGTTGTTGCCGGCTTGAATCCATCAGTGTAAGGGATGTCTGTTTCGGTGATAAATCCTTCTTCCAGCAATAAATTGGCTGCTCGAATCCAAATATCTGGTTTGTATACTTCTTTAATTTTACTGAGATACCAGTCATTAGGCTTTGCTTCAGTTATTTGTCCCCAACGTTTCATTTGAGTCATGAACCAAATTCCATCAGAATAATATGGATATGTAGCATTGTATTTGAAGAAAACATTAAAATCAGGTATGGAACGCACATCTCCTTTTTCAAATTCAAAAGTTCCAAGCATCGAATTGTCGATTACGTGTTTGTCTCCGTCCACATAAGCTGATTTTGACAAGATACGTGTGGCTTCTTTTCGGTTTTCGGGATTATCCAACCATTTTCCCGCTTTGATTAATGCCTTTGTAATGGCAATTGCAGTGTTCGGATATTTTGAAACAAACTCCTTGGTTAGTACAAATACTTTTTCAGGATGATTTTTCCAAATCTCTCTGCTTGTAACTATAGGAACACCAATGGTTTCTTCAACCGCCTGTTGATTCCATGGCTCTCCTACGCAATAGCCATCAATCGTTCCTGATTTTAATGTTTGAGGCATTTGTGGTGGCGCCGTAACATTCAGCAATACATCAGCGTCCATATTTCCTTTGCTACCTTGGATGTTGTTATTGTTGTAAAAACCAGGATTTATGCCGCCAGCCGCCAGCCAATATCGCAACTGGTAATTATGAGTTGAATAAGCCGCAACAATTCCAAAAGTAAAAGGTTTGTTCATTTTTTTGTAAAAATTTAGAGCCGGTTTCAAAGCATATGATGGAATAGGATGCACGGGTCTACCATATTCTTCGGGTATACTATCTTTCATTTTGGACCAGATGGAATTGGATACTGTTATCGCATTTCCGTTCAAATCCATGGAGTAGGTGGTAACCAATTGAGCTTGTCTTCCACATCCCACGGCTGCCGCTATAGGTTGCCCAGCTAGCATCTGGGCTCCGTCTAGTTGATTGTCAATCACTTTGTCTAATATATCTCTCCAGTTGGCTTGAGCTTCTAAGGTTACAGCAAGTCCTTCATCGTCAAAATAACCTAAAAACTTTGCAATGGCAAGAGGTGCCATATCGGTTAGTTTTATGAATCCAATAGTTACGTTTGGTTTTTCCAATTGTAGTTTTTTGGTTTTCGGTGGGCCGATACTTCTTTTTTTCAAAATGGGATTGCCAGGTATTTCACTTTTAAAGCTAGTAACAGTAAATGCTATTAATAGTATTGCTGTTAATTGTAAGGATAGTTTTTTCATGGTTATTGGTTTGGCTGTTAATACTTTAGTAAATATACGTAATAGTACTTATTTTGTAAAATTTAAATTACGTAGTTGGTGATTTTTATGGAAATTATAATTATGGAGTGTTCTTTATATTTAAATCTTAAAAAAGGGTTTTTAAAAAATGAAAATCATTATTTTTAGATGTGCTTTTAGTAATCTAAAGTTTGATAATTTTTAAAAATAGAGTTGATTAATAGGTAATTATGGTTTTTTATCGGAAATAATGCTTTTTAGTTTTCTAAAAATTTTCCCTAGACTTTTTCTTTATTTATAAAAAAGCTGCTTCCAAAATGGCATTTTTTTGGAAGCAGCTATACACAAGTAATTAAAATGGGGGATTATTATTTTCTATCCATTTCTTTTGATAAGATGGGTTGTTTTTCGTTCATGATTTTGGTTACAGTCATGTGCATCCATATCAAGCATGCCGCAGATAACAGTAATATAAAAATCCAAGAGCTTGACCAAATTCCGGTAGCGGTCAATAAATAGCCAAAGATGATTGGACCAAAGAAACCGCCCAGTCCACCAATCATTCCAACCATACCGCCTACAACACCTACTTCGGTAGGGAAATATTCTGGGATATGTTTGTAAACGGCAGCTTTACCAATTCCCCATGAAATTCCGATAAGGATTACTAATATGAGATATACCCACATATTGGCACTAAAATGGATGGCTGTTACTCCTTTGGCGATAAGTTCTTTTTTCTTTACTTCTTGATTTTCACTTACTACAACTTGTTGCCAAGAATTGCGTGTTGGGAATATGGTGTTTTCTAATGGTTTATTTACTTTCAAATTGATAGGGAATTCTTTTTCGCCCACTTTTACAAGAGTATTCGAAACTGCCGTGATGATTCCTTTTTTGGTTGCCATAACTCCAGGCCCAGATGTGGTAATGTCCATTTTTGGAATCATTAATAAGGCACTTAAAATTACAGATGAACTCAATACCCAATACATAACTTTTCTGGCTCCGAATTTATCGGATAAAAAGCCACCAAAAGCACGAATCACCCCTGACGGTAAGCTAAACATGGTTGCAAACATTCCACCCATTACTAAACTAGTTTGATATACATTCATAAAGTTTGGTAATAACCATTGAGAGTATGCAACGAAACAACCAAATACCAAGAAATAATAGGCTCCAAATCTCCAAACTCTAGTGTTTTTTAAAGATTGTAACATTTGAGGTACTGTTTTGGTTTGGTTTTCATTTTTCTTGTTTTTGGTAAAAAGCAAAAAGATGATACCAATTATAACTAATGCTGTTCCATATATAACAGGAAGTAGTTTCCATCCATTTTGAGGATCGGATATAGAGAATTCATTTAGTAAAGAAGGAGCCAAAAACGTGGTGATAGCAGCACCGGCATTACCCATTCCAAAAATCCCCAAGGCTCTTCCTTGCCATTCTTTCGGATACCAAATAGAAGTGAAGCCTATACCAACTGCAAAACTGGTTCCAACCATGCCAAAGAAAAAACTTAGTAATGCAAACATGAAAAAGCTATCTGCAAAAGGCAATAGAAACAAAGGAATAGAACAAAGCAGAAGTAATAAAGAGAATACGTATTTACCACCAAATTTATCAGTTAGCATACCTATTGGTAAACGCATTACAGATCCCGTTAAAATTGGAATTCCTAAAAGCCATCCTACTTGGACTACATCCCATTTGAAGATTCCATTATCTACCAAAAAAGTGACAAGAACCCCATTGAGAGTCCAACAGGCGAAGCACACCGTAAATGCTAATGTGTTTAAAAATAAAATACGGTGCGATTGTGAGAGGGAGTTTGTTGTTGACATAATACTTATATTTTTATACAAAACTAAGTAGTATGTTCTAAAAAAAAACTGCGTTTTCGCAGTTTTTGAAAAATAATTAAGTATTTATACGTATGTTTTATTTTAACTAACTAAGTTGCTAAGTTTTTAAAATAGAAAACGCCAAATCACTAAGTACTGATCTGGCGTCTATATTTTTTAAACCTTTAAACTTAAAAAATAATAATCTTAGAATCTTAGTATCTCAGATTCTTAGCATCTCTAAAGAAGCGAATACTCTGCTGCCTTATTGGAAAGTTCCATCAGGTTTTTTACTTTTAATTTTTTCATTAGATTGAATCGGTGTACTTCGGCTGTTCTTTTGCTGATGTCCAAGGCTTCTGCGATTTCTTTATTTCCTTTACCTGTCAATAAAAGTTTTAGAATTTCTTTCTCTCTTTTGGTAATTACTTGGTCTTCTCCCAAAGATTGTTTTGGTTCGGCAGTAAGTACAGGATTGGTTAACTGTCCAATTAATATAGATGAAATGTCACCACTGAAATATTTTCCACCATTGGCAACAGTATGTAGTGCTTTTAAAAATTCTTCTTTACTGGATCCTTTGAGTAAGTATCCGTCTGCACCGGCTTGAATTGATTTCAATACGTATTCTTCAGATTCATGCATAGAAAGCATTACAATTTTTACCAAATTGTTTTTACTTCTCAGTTGCTCTACAACTTCAATACCGGTCATATTTGGCATCCGAATATCAAGAATAAGTAAATCGGGTTGGACACTGTCTATTAAGGCTAAGGCTTCCAGACCGTCTGTAGCTTCGCCTACAACAGTGATGTTTGCTTCGTTTTCTAATAAAGATTTTATGCCATCTCTCACAAATACGTGGTCGTCTGCAAGAATTACTCGAATTGTATTATTCATAATATACTTATTGTTCAATCCTACTTTTTACGTAGATTCATCTAATTTAAGATGCTAAGATACGTAATTTTCAATTTCAAAGACAATTTCAATAGCAAAACTTAAATTTCAAAAATTGATTAAATGTTTTTATTGATTCTGATAGAAAGAGTGTTGCTCTAAAGTTTAGCTGGATAGGATGGCATATTACGGTAGTAACTTTGTAGAATTGTATTGCAAATAGTTGTACTTAAATTCCTTTTTATTATTTTTCATTGCCATTGCCATTGCCATTGAATTTTTAAATGGGAACATTAAACGTGATTCTTGTTCCTTCATTAGGAATAGAATTAAAGAAAACACGGCCGTTAATATATTGTATTCTTTCTTTCATAAAGAGCATGCCCATTCCGGATTCACTGTTTCTCTTTTTTTCGACGGCATTAATATCAAATCCTTTTCCGTTATCGTCAACTGTGATGCTCAATAATGTTGCACTATGTGAAAGCTGTACTATAATATGCGTGGAATCGGCATATTTGATGGCATTGTTGATGGCTTCCTGTGTCAATCGATAAATGTTGATTTCGATTAAAGAATCCAATCGGCTGTTGAAATCAGTTTTGTTGTAAAAGAGAATGTTCTTGCCTGTAAGTTTAGAAAGTTCCAAAGTGAGTTTTGCAAGAGCTGAATTGAT
Organism: Flavobacterium sp. P1_E4; assembly: GCF_056405915.1. Taxonomy (NCBI): domain Bacteria; kingdom Pseudomonadati; phylum Bacteroidota; class Flavobacteriia; order Flavobacteriales; family Flavobacteriaceae; genus Flavobacterium; species Flavobacterium sp. P1_E4. Next base: position 67,126 of record NZ_JBFUBE010000019.1, on the reverse strand, counting down.
TCCGTGGTCACTCAATTCCGGGGGCATCAAATTGAAAGTGGCTGTGCGAACTCCTTTGATGATGTCGAGGGTCAGTTTTTTTAAGTAGTCTATTTTTACGGTGGATTTTTCCTTGTCGTCCAGATTGATGCTTTCGAGGCTGAATTTTAATCCCGTCAGCATTTGCCCAATTCCATCGTGAATTTCTCTTGCGATTCGGTTTTGTTCGTTTTCCTGGTTTTCGACAATCTTGCTTGAAATCACTTTTTGTTGGCTTAGCTTGTCGGCAACATTGGCTGCATTCAGGCGTTCTACTTCCTGCACCGCTTTTTTTCGTTCGGTAATATCAAAACAAATAATCAATAATTCCGATTCGTCTTTTTTTATAGTAACAGGCACCATTGATAAATCCAACCAAAGCGATTGTTCATTTCGTGTGGTGATGTTTAATTCTCCTTGCCAACCTCTGCGGTGGTTCTCGAGAACAATACGGTCGATGATGAGTTGTTCTTTTTCAACTGGAGTCAGTACTTGTCCGAATTTTTTATCCGAAAGAAAAGGGTTGTACTGTATTAGTTTGGAGAATTTTTCACCAATGTGAATAATTGTTCCATCGGTGGCAATTCGGCAGTAGAGTAGGGTGTTCTCCATTGCATAATTCAGCGATTTCAATTCTTTGACGGAGTTTTCTTTTGCTTCGCTGATGATTTCCGTGTCCTGGGCAAGTTTTATTGCTTTTCTTTCTGAAGAAAGGAGATTGGAAATTAACGACTCTACTTTTTTGTTGGTAGGTTTGAAAATGAATATAAATTCCAGTAATAAGACCAATAGGGTAAAAGCGAGAATAGCATATTCGGTTTTACTTTGGAGTGTTACTTTTTCTAGGGCTTCATTATCGTATTCGCCTACAATCTGGTTCATTTTCGAAAGAAAAACTGCTTCATTGTCGAGTATGGTTTGAATCAGTTTTTGGTTTCCCTGCTCGTCTTTATTTTGCTTTATATTGTCCAAAAAAGTACTGCTGGCCTTAAGTAAGGTATCGAAATTAGGCTTTAGATTTTTAAAATATTTAACCAGGATGGGATTTTTTTCTTTTGGAAAACCTAAGCTGTCATTCCCGTTTACCAAGGAATAATGGTTAAATTTCCATTCGGATATGATTTTCGAAACTTTATCGATTTGTTTCTTTTTTTGTAAAGAATCAGTAATAAAATTAAGAATCAAAACTTCTTTCGTCAATTTTTGACTGAGCATTCTTTGCTTTCCCGAAATGTTTATTATTCTGGAATCGCTGAGTTGGCTGTTTAAGTTGTATTGTATGAGGAGTTGACTTAAAAGTACTGTTACGGCTATAGTAACTAAGGCGAATAGATACATTCGCCTTAATTTTATAAATGAAATTTTATCAAAAGATACTTTGGATTTTTTTTTCATATAGAAGACCGTAACTGTTTTTTTAACTTGAGTTTCAGTTTTTTATTCACCAATTTTAAAGAGTAATCTACAATCCTAATGAGTCTTTTATTAACTGAAGATTTTCTGGGGTATAATTGATTTTCAATGCTTCTTGATGTCCTTTATCCGACATTTTATTCCAAGTTTTCAGAATAATGTTTTTTAGTTTTTCTGTATCGTGTTTGTGGACGAATGGGTCTAGATAAAATTCTAAAAACACTAAACAAATAACGTCTTCCAATAGTTGGGTTTCTTCGTCTTTTTTAAGTAATTTTTTCTCGATCAAAAAAGAAACACGATCAATGAAGTCATCTTCATATCCTGCTTTCTTTAAGATTTCGGAAGTCATTTTAGCGTGAAATTTTTTTAGATCCTCTCGCCATTTCAGATATCCCACACGATCCATGGGATACGATTCTCTTGCTATTTTCCAACGGCAAATGTGTTGTGCTTTGGCTGCTATTTGAACGGCTTCTGAAGCTTTGGGCTGAAAAGACATCAGCCTTTCGTACATTCTGTCGGAATATAATAACTCTTTTGGGTAGGTTACGTCCTGGTATATTTCATTATTTGGATCGGCTTCGTTTTCGGCATCAATCCACGCACTGGCGTTTAAAAAGGGGATAGTTTTCATTTGGAATAGTATATATTCAAAGATACATACATTATTCTAAAAACCCAACGAATACTTCATTCCCTTCAATTTTTACAGGGTAGGTAGCTATTTTAAAATCATCACCATTTAAATTAGATCCATCTACTAGTGAAAAAGTTTTTTTGTGCATTGGACAGGCAATTTTTGGAATTCCATCAGTAGAACCTGTCATTCCTCTTGATAAAACCATTTCCATTTTGTGAGGACAGGCATTTTGGCAAGCGTACCATTCGTTTCTTCTTTCGAAGTTGAAAATTGCAATTTGCTTGTTTTTGTATTTAATGCAACCACCTCTATTGCTAGGAAAATCTTTGATATCTCCAGCTTTGAACCAAATTTTTACTTCACTTAAATTTACGGTTTCGTATTGGCTTAATAGTCCTTCCATGTGATTTAGTTTTGTTTTCTGATCCCAGCCCCACCTTATGAGGAGTAGCGGAGCCAAGATTAGAAATGTTATTTATATTTTATAATTTAAGATTCAGCTTGGATTACCAAGCTCTAGGCATTTTTTGGTCTCTTAACGGCACGTATTCTATGTTGTCGTCTTTCTCATCTGTATTGACAAAGTGACTGAAACGTTTCATCAATCTTGGTTTTTCAAGTACTTGTTTCCATTCACATTCGAATGTTCCAACAAGGGATTCCATTTCTGCTTCTAATGTTTCGCAAATTCCTATACGGTCATGGATGATTACTTCTTTTAGATAATCCAATCCTCCATCAAGTTTTTCCAACCAAGTAGAAGTTCGAACCAATGGTCCTGCTGTGCGGATATAATACATAAGGAAACGATCCATATATTTGAAAACAGTCGCTTTGTCTATTTGCTCTGCTAAAAGGACAGCGTGTTTTGGATTGGCTCCACCATTACCGCAGATGTAAAGATTCCAGCCACCTTCAACAGCAATTACTCCAAAATCTTTTCCTCTAGCTTCGGCACATTCTCTAATACAGGCAGAAACTCCTCCTTTTAATTTATGCGGAGAACGAATTCCTCTGTAACGGTTTTCTAATTCGATTGCAAAAGTTGTACTATCATCCATTCCATAACGGCACCAAGTATTACCAACACAGCTTTTTACAGCTCTTAAAGATTTTCCATAAGCATGTCCGCTTTCAAAACCATTATCTATTAATACTTTCCATATTTTTGGCAAGTCATCTAATTGAGCACCGAATAAATCGACACGTTGTGCACCAGTTATTTTGGTATATAAATCAAATTGTTTAGCTACTTCTCCAATGACAATTAATTTTTCAGGAGTGATTTCTCCACCCGCAATTCTTGGCACAACAGAATAGGTTCCGTTTCTTTGAATATTAGCCAAATATCTGTCATTTGTATCTTGAGTAGTTACGTGTTTGTTGGCAGTGTCATTATAAATACTGGAGAAAATAGAAGCTACAACTGGTTTACAAACTTCACAGCCGTCTCCATTTCCGTGATGGTCGATTACTTCGTAATAGTTAGTGTATTTATTGATTTTTACAAGATCGAATAATTCTTGTCTAGTATAATTAAAGTGCTCGCAAATGTTTTCTTTTACTTCTTTACCAATAGATTTTTGAGCTGCTTTTACTAAGTCAGCGACCATTGGTTTACATCCTCCACAACCTGAAGTTGCTTTGGTTAATTTTACGACATCGCCAAATGTATTTGCAGTTCCGTCAAGAATCGAACAACATATAGCGCCTTTGGTAACGTTCTCACAAGAACAGATTACGGCAGTGTCTGGCAAATCGGATGCACTTCCAAGCGTAGATCCCTCTCCACCGCGAGAGCCTAGGATTAAATCTTCCGGATTTGGCGGTAATGCCATTGCGTTGGCATAAATTTGAAATAATCCGTTATAGTCTGATGAATCTCCTACAAGAATTCCTCCCAATAATGTTTTTCCGTCTTTGGTGACATTGATTCTTTTGTAAATACCACTGAATTTGTTTTCATAAACAATTGCAGTAACATCTTCATTTTCAATAAAAGGATCACCAAAACTCGCAACTTCAACTCCAATTAATTTCAATTGAGTAGACATATCGATGGTGTCTCTCATCGTTTTATCCCCTTTTAGGATTTGTTCGGCAGCAACATCGGCCATTTCGTAGCCTGGAGCTACAAGACCATAAATCATTTGATTGTATAAGGCAACCTCACCAATAGCGAAGATGTTAGGATCTGATGTTTGCATTTTATTATTTACCACGATTCCGCCTCTAACGCCTACTTCAAGTCCGGAAATTCTTCCTAGTTCGTCACGAGGTTTAATTCCTGCCGATATAACCAACATATCAACCTTTAACAATTCATCATTGGCAAACATCATCCCCTTTATGCTTTCTTCTCCATCTATATATTGGGTTGCTTTATTAAGATGGATTCCTATATTAAGCTCTTCAATTTTGGATTGCAGCATGTCACTTGCTGCTTGGTCTAACTGTCTTGGCATCAAGCGTGGCGCAAATTCCACTACATGAGCATTTAACTCTAGATCACGTACTGCTTTGGCAGCTTCAAGACCTAGTAAACCGCCTCCAAGAACAGCGGCTTCAGTAGCGCCGTTGGCTTTTATTTTTTTTGCGTAGGTCATAATAGCATCAAGATCCTCGATGGTTCGATAAACGAATACCCCTTCTTTTTCAACCCCATCTATTGGAGGTACAAAAGCAGCTGATCCTGTAGCTAAAACTAAGTAATCATACTCATATGTTTTTTCTAAGTGAGTATGTATTGTTTTTTTCTCTCTGTTGATATCTGTAATTAACTCCGAAGTGTTTAATATGATATTATTCTCTTTATACCATGATGTCGTTGATAAAGATAAATCATCAGCGCTCTTCCCTGCAAAGTATTCACTCAAGTGAACTCTGTCATAGGCGCGTCTTGGCTCTTCTCCAAATACTGTAATTTGATAATTTTCTTGCCCAGATTTCGAAATGAATTTCTCGCAAAATTTATAACCTACCATGCCGTTTCCGACTACTATCACATTAATCATAATCTGTTAATTAAGTATTACTACGCAAACATACGTATAAATACTTAATTTTGATACTTATTTTTTATTTTTTTTCTAAAATAGAATCATTTTTAATTGCAGTTGTTTGAATTCTGAATAAATGCGTAGTTTGATTTGGGCGTGCCCCCGCTCTAGAACATTTTGATAACCAAGGATATTGCTGCTCCGGCGGGGTCAGGCTGTCCGCTGTATTCCTGATTAAAAAAAACTACGGCAAAAAAGCCTTGTTTTTCTAAATCGGGAGATGCCACTTCCATCCTTCACGCGATTCCTGCATATAAGGAGATTTTGGAATTAAAATAGTATGGAATACTTATAGAAAACTAAGTAGAGTAGTGAAGCTATACTTTTTGTATTAGTCTTGGAACATTATAAATTAAATTGTCCTTCTAATACTGTTACGGCTTCACCTAAAATGAAAACTTTGTCCTGTATGATTTCGGTACTCATTTCTCCAGTTCTTAGTGAAGATTGAAAAGCATTCAATTTTGTTTTATTCAATTTTGTAGCCCAATATTTTGTCAAAAAAGTTTGAATGGCACCAGTTACAGGATCTTCATTAGTTCCAGCCCAAGGCCAAAAATATCTATAATGGAAATCAAAATTTTCGTTGTCTGAAATTGCAGTCACCAAAACGCCATTTATTCCAGTATGTGAATTTAGCAAGGCCGTAAAATCAGGCTTTAAATTTGACAATTCAAGTGCACTTTTGATCTCGATTAGGATAATTTTATTTTTAGGACTGTATCTTTTATTTAGAACTTCAGAAATTCCAAGGGCATCTAATGTTTTTTGAGGTACTTCTGTTTCTTCTGTATCGTAAATAGGGAATTGCATTTTGATTTTATTTCCAGTTTTCTCAATAAACAATTCAATATTTTCACAATTGATAAATGTTATGCTATCAAATGAAGTTGTGTCGAATATAATTTTTGAGGAAGCCAATGTGGCGTGACCACATAATGGAATTTCAATCTTTGGTGTAAAAAACCGAATGCTGTAGGTGTTGTCCGTGATTTGTTTTACGAATGCAGTTTCAGAAAAACCAATTTCTGTTGCAATTTTTTGCATGGTATCAAAGTCCAAATTCTCTTCAGGAAAACAAACTGCAGCAGGGTTTCCTTTAAATTTTTCGTTTGTAAAAGAGTCTACAAAATATGTTTTCATTTTGTTAGGTTTTCGTCCCTAATAATTTAATATTTGGGTATATTAGTATTGTTTTTATATTTCTATTTTAACTTTAAAAATTAAATTGAGCTTGTAATCTTAGTAAATTTCCTTGTTGTCGGTTATCCATTTTAGCACTGTCCTCAAAAGTTCTGTCGGAAACAACCCATTCGGCAACTAATTCAAAAAACTTATAGGGTTGCCATTCTAGTCCAAATTCATAATCTCTTACAATATAACTTCTCGCATCTTTTTCAAATTTCTTTCCTCCGTCATAATATTGAAATTTTGCAAATGGGTAAAGATATTTTTGTTTCGGTAAATTCAAATCCCATTTATAATTCAAAGTGATATATCCACCTTGCAAATTATCTGATTGCACGCTATTGGTCGTTTTGTCATAACGTGGCCCTTTACCAAAATTATATTCCGTTTGGATACCAAAAGGTTTTGGATAGAGAACAAAAGTTGCTGCTACACGTTGGTCAGTAACATAATCTGGGTCTAAAGGTGTAGTCACACCCGAAGAAATTTCACTCGTAAAAGCCCATTTGCCTGTATATCCTTGAATACCGGGTTCAATGATCTGGTTACCAATCACAAAAGGATAGGTTAATCTAGCCACTACGTATAAATTTCTATTGGCCTCCGATTTGTTTGGTGTTTGTCCATTATAAGCCCCAAATGCAAAAACGCCATAATCCCCAGAGCCTTTGTAACCATCTTTCACCAGCATAGCAAAACGTTCTCTGATTTCATGTGGAGCCCACATAAAGAAAATCCCCAAGTCACGTTCATTGGCAACAGCACTATTCAGACCATCATTACGGTCTAATGTCAATCTGTTTTGGCTTGATTGCAAATTTTCAAACCCATATGGCACTTTACTTTGTCCAACTCTAATTCTATATTCCTTTTTTGGGTCAAAAGAGAAATCAAAATAGAGATCTCTTAATTGCACAAAATTATTCACTCCAGAAGAAGGAGAACTAGCAAAGTCAGGTTGGATGTAAAAATATAAGTAGGGTAGTATGTCACCTGAAAAAACAAGACGAGCTCTTCTTATAAAAAAACCGTTGTTTGATTTTGCATCAGGATCTGATGATGTCGTTCCCCAAGACTTATCGCACTGATCGCAGGAAACCTTGTCATTTGTTGAGAATAGACCATTATATCTTATTTGAGCATATCCGCGAAGAGAAAACACATCGTACCATTTCTGTTTTTTCTCAGTTTCTTTGATCTCAACAGGTTTTGCTTTGTTTACGGAGTCCATATAATGTGCAATTGCTTTTGAAACCTGATCATTAATGATTTTCTGGATTTTGATAGCTTCTTGAGTTTTGATAGTATCCTGAGCTTTGGTGATGCCAAATGTTAATACCATTATTACAACAATAACTTTTTTCATGAATATTTAGTTTAGAAGTCAGTACATCTAGGAAATTTCATTAAAAATAATTAAAAATTATGTTAAAATAAAATGGATGTATTGATTTTCTTTTAACGGATTACTATTTACATAATCAATCGAACACCTCCCAGCTCTGAAACTCGGTAAGAGAAACGATCACCTGGAGAACCTATAAACATAAAGTTTTTTGGAATTCCCCATTTTTTGGATAATTCGTCAATTAATTCTGGACCAAAAAGACCTTCCAGTTCGATAAATTCGATATGGATTTCAGGATAGGCGCGATCCAAAACTTCCAAATCTTTTTTCAGTAATTCATTTGATTCCCCAGTTTTTTTGATATTGACAATCTTTAATTTTTTTGTGGTTTCATTGTTTTGCACATACTGCATTACTTTGTTCAAAATAGCAACATTATCACCTTTGGTAAAAAACACAAACTCTTGAGAATTAATTTTAAGATGCATTTTATTAAGATAGCGATTGCTCAATATGACTACTTTTCGCAATGGACTGTAGAAATATTCTATAGACGCAATCAACAATTGAATTAAAATGGAACGATTGAGCATTATTAATATGAATATCGTAGCCGGAATTAAGTATTTTATGAAAGTATAAAACGAGTCAATATTGAGTTGGATATTTCCAAGAAAAGCAATTATGATAAAGGCAACTGCCACAACTACTGAAATCCCGCTTGCTCTTGCAGGACGAGGCAGTTTGCTCCTTTTTATTTTGAGCAATAGATTCCCTATTCCGAATAATGCCATTACCGCCAAAAATGAAAAAGTATAGACTCCTGCCAATGACTCAAAATGCCCTTTGGTTACAAATAATACAGAAAGGCATAAAATAAGAAAGCTGATGATGATTCTGTAATTGGATCCTCTTTTGTTTTGTTTTAAAAAATAATTGGGCAAAATTCTGTCCAGGGTCATTCTGTTTAATAATCCTGAAACCCCAACAAATGAGGTTAGCACCGCACCGCATAATACCAAAACGGCATCAATTGAAATAAAAATTGCCAACCAGTTTCCTCCGGTTGTTTGGCCTAAATAAGCCAAAAGGGATTCTTTATGTTCTCCAACTTCGGCAATTGGAATGATGCAAATCAGCAGTAAAGCCAAAACAGGATTGAAAAAACTAACGATGGCCCACATATTTCGAAGTGTTTTTCTAAAAACTCCCTGTTCTTGCTCTTCAACAAAATTGGCCGAGCTTTCAAATCCTGAGATCCCAAGCATTGCTGCCGAAAATCCGAGAAATAATGCTGTTAAAATGCTGCCAGATTTTAAAGGCAGAGCCCAATTGACTGTAAAGATTTCAAGTCCATTATTTAGGATAAACCAAACAGAAGCAATAACCAGTAGACTCAATGTTAGTAAGTGGGTAATAAAGATAAACACTGCCACAATCGCTGATTCTCCAATTCCTATAATCGCCAAGCCAGTAAAAATCAAAAGGACAATTATCGTGGCAATAGTTACGTTGATAAAAGGGAAAATCTTATGTAGATAATGCATTCCTTCCAGTGAAGAAATCACTGCTGTAGCCATATAGGAAAGAACTGTTAAGGTGGCCGCCATGGAGGCAAGCTGTTTTGTTGAGGTGTTTAGCAAAACATTGTAAGCACCACCATTCAGTGGAATTGCACCAACAACTTCATCATAAATTTTCCGAAACAAAAACAAAACAACTGCTACGACAAGTAATGAAATCCAAGCGAACTGTCCAGCATATACGATGGTCAAGGCCGAAACATACAGACAGGAAGAACTAATGTCGTTTCCGCAGATTGCAGTTGACTGCAGTTCGTTTAATTTTTTGTGAACTTGTTTTGTAGTCATAATTTAAAGATTTTTATTTGAAGTGATTTTTTCCTTCACAAAAGGAAATTGTCATACTACTTAAATGGCTTGGTTATCAGGTATTAAATTATGAAATAATTCGGATTAAATTATACTTTTTTATTTTTTGAAAGACTTAACTCTAGAATTGGAGTTTTTATAATGTTTTGTAGCAGAGAGCTTTGTGTTTTTTTATCGGCATTAATCCCGCTATCCGTTGCAAACGAAGTTCACAGAACTTCTATGAATATAAATGTATAGTGAGGTAATCTTATAAGCCGAACCCCGGCTTATAAGGATTTCCACTTCCATTGGGGCTAAAGGAAGGTATTTTGCTTTTTTATCATCATTTCAAAGAAAGGGAGAATAACAATAATAAAGATTAGGTGTAATTAGGAGAGATTCTTAAGTAAATGAGCAGAAAACAATATTTATCCGTGTCTTTGCGAGGCACGAAGCAATCTCATTCAGTATATCCGTTCCAATGACTTGTTGGGTTTGCTTTTGATAGTGAGATTGCTTCGTACCTCGCAAGGACTTTGGCTGTGGATCTTTATTGTGTCAACAGTGCATACACAATTGGAAATATTCGATAATTGCTCTTATAACATCTGATGTCCTAGCCCTGATAGCAGTGAAAATCCTTGTGAGCCGGGGTTCGGCTCGCAAGATTGTAGCGGATAGCAGGAAATAGCTTCTAATCAATTTGATTATTTCTTAAACTCCCCAATATGCCAAAGAATCCCAGACGGATCGTGTATAAAACATTCTTTGCCCCAATCCATTTCCCGAATGGGTACTAATTTTATATTTTCATATTTAGCTGGCAAGTTCAATTCCATAAGTTCAATCCAAAATTGGTTGACATTTTCGACTTCCAAAAAAAGCATAGTGTTGTCTATCCAATCTTTGACATAAGCCTCTTGTAGATAAAAACCGATTCCTTTGGTTTCAAAATAAGAGAAATTAGGTCCTAATATAATTTCCTTAAAACCTAAGTCATGATAAAAATTTCGGGAAGTCTGAAAGTTCTTGGAACCGATAAACGGTCTGATTGATTTGGCTTTATGATTCATGTTTTTTTAGATACTAAGTTTCTAGGGTACTAAGATACTAAGTAAAAGGAACTTTTTAAATTGTCATCTTAAATCTTAGCCATTTATTGTTTACTAAATTTTTGCTCGTTTTCTTTTACCCTAAATACAACGATTTGCTCAATCAACCAGTATGGAATTGGGTGGCTAACTGGGAACTGAACGGAGCCTTTTCCTTGTTTGTAATTGGAAAGCTCATTTGAAAACTCGGTGTGTCCCGTTGGTGTTGCATAAAAGCCTATATGTTTTTTATAACCTGCAAAATAGACCAATGGTTTTCCGTGTGTTTTGTAAGCTGGCATTCCGTACGATATGCTTTCTACAGCTTCGGGCGCTTTTTTAAGAATGGTCATGCGAACTTTTTCCAAAAGAGATTGTATATCTTTTGGAAAGCTTTGTATGTATTCGTCAACAGATTTAAAATCGGTTTTCATGGCTTATCGTTTATCATTGTTTAGTTATCAACTTCCAATTAAAATAGTTGGCAATCCACCTGTGGAAATTCGATTGGCATCTGCTGCCACTTCTTGCATACCGGCTGTTGCCATCTCCGACTGAAATGCTTCAGGAGATTCAAAAGGCATTGTAAACATTTGGTAATAAGGCTGCGTGCCATCGGGAGTGGGTAGGAACTTTGTAACCGTATAAGATTCTACAGTTATAGGAAGTCCTGTTTTTTCATGAAGTAATGCTAAATGACTAGCATAATCTGCTTCAAATTGTTGCACATTGGCGGGTTGCGGATAAAGTACGATTAATTGTAGCATTTTATTGTTTTATTTGTTGATACCTACTCTAATTGGTTTTCGGTTAGCCCGCTTAATATTGATGATTCTTGTTTTAAAGTTTGTGGTTTGATACTGTAATTTTTATGTATCTAAATTACAAATAAAAAAGTTATTTAGTTTAAATTCAGAATTATTCTAAACTGCGATTTTGTACTATAACTATAATTTTTATCTATTGAAAAAATAATTTAGATAAAAATAATTTTGGTAAATTCGTGAGTAAGTTTTTAAAAATCATCACATTATGGAAAATAACGAAAATCAGAATTCTAACGGCGAGGGGAAATGTCCATTCTCTGGAGCTGGCTCAAAACAAAGTGCTGGATCAGGCACAAGAAACAGTGATTGGTGGCCCAATCAGTTAAAATTAAATGTTCTTCGTCAGCACTCCTCGCTGTCCAATCCGATGGGGGAGGCGTTCGACTATGCCGAGGCTTTCAAGAGCCTTGATTTGGCAGCCGTTAAGAAAGACCTTTTCGCATTAATGACCGATTCCCAAGATTGGTGGCCGGCTGATTATGGTCATTATGGACCGTTCTTCATTCGAATGGCGTGGCACAGCGCGGGTACGTACCGTATCGCAGACGGTCGTGGTGGTGGTGGGGCCGGTACACAACGATTTGCTCCACTGAACAGTTGGCCTGATAATGTGAATTTAGATAAAGCACGTTTGCTGTTATGGCCAATCAAACAGAAATACGGCAAAAAAATTTCATGGGCAGACTTGATGATTCTCGCCGGAAATTGTGCGCTTGAGTCCATGGGTTTTAAGACTTTTGGTTTTGGTGGTGGGCGTGCCGATGTTTGGGAACCTAATGAAGATATCTATTGGGGGTCTGAAGGGAAGTGGTTGGATGATAAACGCTATACGGGTGACCGTGAATTGGAAAACCCTCTGGCAGCAGTTCAGATGGGGCTTATTTACGTGAATCCAGAAGGACCTAACGGTAATCCGGATCCTCTTGCATCTGCGCGTGATATTCGGGAAACCTTTGCACGTATGGCTATGAATGACGAGGAAACCGTTGCACTTGTTGCAGGGGGGCACACTTTTGGGAAAACCCATGGCGCAGCCGATCCAAACGAGTATGTTGGTGCAGAACCAGCAGCTGCGGGTATTGAGGAGCAAGGACTTGGGTGGAAAAACACATTTGGTACTGGAAATGGTGAATATACCATTAGTAGTGGTCTTGAGGGAGCCTGGACTACAACGCCCAATAAGTGGAGTAATAATTATTTTGAAAACCTTTTTGGATTCGAATGGGAACTATCGAAAAGCCCGGCTGGTGCACATCAGTGGAAACCAAAAGGAGGGGCTGGGGCAGGTACAGTGCCGGATGCCCACAACCCATCAAAGAGTCACGCTCCAACTATGCTTACCGCTGATTTAGCTTTGAGAGCAGATCCTATCTATGAGTCAATTTCAAGACGCTTCCATGAAAATCCTGATGTATTTGCTGATGCATTCGCTCGAGCATGGTTTAAGTTGACTCATCGTGATATGGGACCAATCGTACGTTATTTGGGACCAGAAGTACCTAAGGAAGAACTTATTTGGCAAGACCCAATCCCAGCAGTAACACACAAACTTATTGATGCCAATGATATAGCTGCTTTGAAAGCCAAAATTTCAGCTTCCGGTTTGTCTGTTTCCCAATTGGTATCTACAGCCTGGGCTTCGGCATCAACATTCCGAGGTTCTGATAAAAGAGGTGGTGCCAATGGTGCACGTATTCGTCTCGCTCCGCAAAAGAACTGGATAGTTAATAATCCTCCTCAATTGGCAAAAGTGTTAGAAACTCTTGAAGGCATCAAGACAGCATTCAATAGCGCACAGTCAGATGGAAAACAGGTTTCACTTGCTGATTTAATCGTTCTAGCCGGTGGTGTCGGAATTGAGAAAGCTGCCCAAAATGTTACTGTTCCTTTTACGGCGGGAAGAGGTGATGCTTCACAAAACCAAACCGATGTGGAATCATTTGCTGTTCTTGAGCCAGAAGCTGACGGATTCCGAAACTATATGAAAACCCAATACACTATTTCGGCAGAAGAAATGTTGATTGATAAAGCACAGTTATTGACTTTGACTGCACCTGAATTGACAGTGTTGGTTGGTGGTTTGCGTGTTCTTAATACTAACTTCGATCAGTCTAGACATGGCGTATTCACAAGCCGTCCGGAGACATTGACTAATGATTTCTTCGTGAACTTACTCGATTTTGGTACGACTTGGAAAGCTTCCTCAGATTCTCAAGAGGTATTTGAAGGTCGTGATCGCAAGACAGGTACATTGAAGTGGACAGGAACCCGTGTGGATTTAATCTTTGGTTCGAATTCAGAGCTTCGTGCTCTAGCTGAGGTTTATGGATGTGAGGATTCCCAAGATCAGTTTGTAAAGGATTTTGTGGCCGCTTGGACTAAGGTAATGAATCTAGATCGCTTTGATTTGAACTAAATAATTGTAATTGTATATTATTAAAAAGGTGGTCTGATTACAGACCACCTTTTTTTATTATAAACCTAACTCGGAATTTTTTCAATTAAAATTTTTGCATTTAATTGGTCAAAATAAGTACAGGTCATTTCTATGATATCGACACTCCATTTTGCAATTCCACATTGTCCTGCATGATTGCAAAAAGTGAGATAATCTGTTTGCCCCTCTTGGTGTATAACCAAGAATTCAATGAATCGTTCTTTGTTGGCAAAAGGAGCTATTGTGATATTGTCATACGTCTCAGTAGCTACAGCTCTATGATTATCGGCTCCAAAATATTCTACATGGCCATCGTTAACAAAGGTATCATAGCCTTTTACGCCCAATATAATTAAGTCTTGAATATAAGCTGGGAAATCGGCTCCTGATTTAACTCTGGAATGCGCTTCTTTTATTTGTGCGATTGTAAACATATTTGATTGTTTTTTGATTAATTATAGTGCAATAAAATCAGCTGTTTTTGGAAAAACACTTAGGGCATCAACAACAACCTGTGGAGTTGGAGTGGCTAGTTTACGGATTTTGGTATCCATCCAGGCACCATCAACAGTAATAACGGCACACAATACATCTTCTTTGTAAAACTCATGAACAATCGACCAGCGTGAAGCATCAGCTTTCATTTTTGCCATTTTGGTTTGCATGATAATCTCGTCCGAGAGATTGATTTCTCTTCTAAAGACACATTCTTCCCTAAATAATATAGGGCCAATATGTTCCTTTTGCATGACTCTTAATGTTAATCCTAATTGTGCCAAAATTTCAACACGATGTTGTGCCCCAAAATCATAATAAGCACTATGACGTAAATGAAAATTTGGATCTAAATCAGACCAGCGAAAGGATAGTTGTTTGCTAAATGTAGCCATGGAGTTTTTAATTTATTGTATGTTTTTGTAAGCAAAGATAACTAGGATTTTCATATGTGCAAAGTGAAAGGTCAAACATAGAACAATTTAAAACGGGAGTTCGATTATTAATTTGGAGCAGAGAGATTTTGTGTTTTTGGTAATATTGTCCCGCTTTCCGTTTCAATCTTTTGTGTCTCATCCCCAAAAGACGAGACACAAAAGGATTTCCACTTCAAACGAAGTTCACTGAACTCCAATGAAAATAAATGAATAGTAAAGTAATCGGGGCTAAAGAGAGGTATTTTGCTTTTTTGTCATCATCCCAAAAAGGAAAAGCTGTAATAATAGAACTCCCTTTTAAAATATTTTTTTAAATTTTCCTATGCATCAAGCAGTCCTTGTATCTCAAACTTGGTCATTTGCATAAATGCCTGCATCACTCTTGGCGCTTTTTCAGGGTCAGCCATAAGTTCGCCCAAAATCCTTGGAACAATTTGCCACGTAACACCAAATTTATCGTCGAGCCAACCGCATTTGTTATAGATTCCGCCTTCGCCTAATTTGTCCCAATAATGGTCAATTTCTTCTTGTGTTTCGCATTCTACGACATAGGAATTGGCAGGCGATAATTTATACATAGGTCCGCCATTTAAGGCCATAAATTTAGTTCCGTTTAATTCAAAGTTGACTATAAAATGATTTTCGAAAGTGATTTTTGAGTTTTTAAAAATGGAGCAATAATGCTCTGCTGCTGCTTTGGCTTGTCCGTCAAACCACAAGCATGGATAAATTTGATTTGCCATTTTATTTTAATTTTAAGTAAAAGTTCTTTTCTTGTTTGTCTAGTTTTTCAATAGCATAACGCAATGTCACTCTCGGCATGGTGGGAGCAAATTGGTTTAAGAAAACAATCAGCTTTGTTTTGTCTTTTTTCCCGGCTTCCCTTATCCAACTTCCAACGGCTTTATTAATCAGTTCTTCTTTGTCATTCAAAAGGATTTCGGCAATTTTGAAAGTGTCTTCAATTTGTCCTTTCTTGATAAAAGCATAGGTGCTGACAATAGCGGTTCTTCGTTCCCAAATGTTTTTCGAATTGGCCAATTGGTAAAGTATTTCTCTTGGTTTGTCCAATAAATATTCCCCGATGATATTATACGCACCTCTGTCAACTAAATCCCAATTGTTGAGTCGGTCGTGTCGCCTTAAATACAGTTCAAATAATTCTTTCTTTCGATCTGCTGTGGTTTTTTTATGCTTGGCCTGAAAATCCATAATACTGACAGCACCCATCCGTATTTCGTAAAAATCACTGTCGAGTAAAATGTCTATTTGGGCGAGAGGCATTTGGGTAAAATCTTCAGCTATTTTAAAAATGTCTCCAAACTTTACTCCAAAAGCTTTTGTTTTATTGTCATTCCCTTTGAAGTATTTTTCAACTTTCCCCAATTCTTCCTCAGATTTAAATTGAGATAATTTTGCAACAAACAGTTCAGCTGTCAAGTCGGGTTCGGAATCGATGTCTGTTGTTTTTGTTATCATTATTGGGTTTCGTTTTTTATCACTGTCTATTCTCGATTAGGCCTAACGAAGTTAAGAAAAAGAAATAATTAATTTATTGAAATAGAATCGATTGTATTTTTTTATTGACGATTTTCTATGTGTTTTGCTTTGCAAATGTCAGGTTTTCGGCTGCGAGGGCTTCCCGTAGTTTTGGAATGGTCGTTTTACCGATTCCGTGTAATTTTAAAATAGCGGCTTCGCTGTATTTGGAGAGTTTTTCTAAAGTTGTTATATCTGCGTTTTCTAGTGCACGTCTCGCTGGAGCAGAAAGCAGGGAAAGGAAACCATTTTTTGGTTTGCGTTCCGCTTCGCATATAGGACAAGTTGGAGAATCACTGCTCTTGTAATAATCATGTCCTTTTTCACAGGTTCGTAAATTCTTCTGTGGCATTTTTTTGTGGTTTTGATATAGCTAAAATAACAAAAATGATCCAAAAAATGACAATAGCAACAGCCATTTGAAATTGTGAATATCTATTTTCTAAATTGTGATTTTTATTTTCTTTAAAATCTATCTTTGGCATCCTTAAAAAAAATATATGAGCACAATTTGGTACGAATGCAAAGTAAAATATAGAAAAACAGATGAAACTGGTGGACAAAAAGTTGTAACAGAACCTTATTTGGTTGATGCTTTGTCCTATACGGAAGCAGAAAGCAGAATCAATGAAGAGATGTCTGCCTATATTAGTGAGGAATTTAAAATCACGAATATAAAAGTGGCAAATTATGCCGAGATTCATCCTTTTGAAAATGCTGACCGTTGGTTTAAATCAAGAGTTTCCTTAATGGCTTACGACGAAGAAAGTGGTAAAGAAAGAAAATCAAATATGTATTTGTTAATACAAGCCAATGATGTAAAAGAAGCTTTCGATAACACTACACATGTAATGAGTACCACGATGGGAGAATATACAATTCCTGCTATTTCGGAATCTCCAATCATGGATGTTTTTCCTTATTTCAGTGGGGAAGAAGGAGAGACTGAACAATTGGAAAGATTCAATGCCTTGAAAGCTTCCAGACCTGTAGAAACGGAAGTGCAGGATACTATGGAATATGATCCAGCTTATTTGGAGGAAAGCGTTTAATATCCCAATATTTTGTAGGAACCCTTTTAAAACTTCGCTTCGCAATCGGAAATTTTTCGGATTGCGAAGCGAAGTTTTTTATTGTTTAATGGGGAATTCCCAACATAAATCAGGAAATCTGTTTAAGAATTTCTCTTTCGGAATGGCGAACCAAGACTTTGAATTTTTCATACCACCCTTTCCAATCTGCTGCACCCATGTCTTTCGCTAGTTCTTTTTCGAAATCCGCAAGTACTGAATAAGACGATTCAAAAATCAGTCGGTAGCTTTCTCCTGTAAAATCGGTTAAAACCCGATTTCCGGTTGTCTGAGGGAACAATCCGCCTTGTGTGGCTTCATCAATCAAAACTTTGGCATCTTTATAACGGCCAAATTGCAGATAAAAAATTTCGCGAACTATATACATGAGTACAAAATTTAGGAGTTAAACAAAATGGTTTTACTCGTATAAAGTTAAGAAATAATACAATTAAATTTTATTTAATATATTGAAAAACAGATTATTGTGTTTGTTTTTTGTTGTTTTAAATTGAAGCTATTCTTGGGGTGTTTTTTGAGACAATCCAGCACATTTTATGGTAAATTGTACAATATCAATTTGTTTTTAATCTTGATTACTGTTTTTCATTTTATTTATCCAAAGGGAAACGGACCAAATCATTGTGATACCAAAGATAATAAGCACAGGAAGATAATAGTTATCAAAAAAATCATGGAAGTACGATCCAATGAAAATATAGGCTGAGGCTATACAGAGTTTTAATGGAATAAATTCGAGGTTTGACCAGCTAGTTTTGATTTTGAAAAAGTTCATGTCGTTATATTTTGGGTTATAGAAATTAGTTTTTTAAAATCGATTAAATAGTTGAAAACATTATTGTTAAGCACTAATTTCAAAGATACGAAATGAATTTTTAATTTTAAATAATGGCTTTATTATTACTCAGTTGGTTAGAGCTAGTGCTTATGTTTAATTTTCTATGACTATCTGCACGAACAGATACTGGAGCTAGTGTTGTAAACTTTGTGGTAGTGAATTTAAAATATACATTTTTTGTTAATATAATGTTGTAATATATTTATTTGTAGATGTTTGGCATGGATATTGGTTAATGGGAATTAATAACTAATAAAACATAAAATCATGACTATAGCAGAATTAGGAACAATATTGAGTGATATGTATAATAATTCTCCAAAAGAAGATGCAGCACTAATGATACGTTTATTTGGTATAAGATATGCTGCTGAAATTAAAAAGGATAATTACTCTAATGAAGAAATTATCAAAGCATCCGGAATTTCGGAAGTATATCTTAATGAATTGTCAAAGGGGGTGAAACTGTCTGTATATGTTAGCTCGAGACAATTATAAGTGTAATATTTTTTGAGTTCTAATTTTAAGAAATAAATAAGCTGCAGTACCAAAATTTTCTGGTATTGCAGCTTAAGTTATTTTAGAGAACAAATCTTTTTATGAAAACTGATGCCCTAGCCCTGATGGAAACGGCATCCTTTTGTGCCGGGGTTCGGCATAAAAGATATAGTGGACAGCAGGAATTAGCTCCTAATGATACTACTCTTTATTGTCATAATATTTTTTTCGGAACCAAAAGGCGACATTGACCAATGCGATTAATGCGGGAACTTCGACCAATGGACCTATGACACCCGCAAAGGCTTGACCGCTGTTGATACCGAAAACACCAATGGCTACGGCGATGGCTAACTCAAAATTGTTTCCAGTGGCGGTAAAGGCGATTGCAGTCGATTTAGAATAATCGGCTCCAAAGTACTTGCCGATGAAGAAACTCATGACGAACATAATAACGAAATAAATCACCAGTGGCAGAGCAATACGCAGCACATCCATTGGGATTTGAATGATTAATTCCCCTTTGAGGCTGAACATTAATATGATGGTAAACAGCAACGAAATTAAGGTGATTGGGGAGATAAAAGGAACGTATTTTGTCTCGAACCATTCGGCTCCTTTTGTGGCAATCAAAGCATAACGAGATATGATTCCAAGGGCAAAGGGAATGCCGAGATATATACCCACACTTTCGGCTATTTGTCCAATGCTGATGTTGACTTCAAAGCCGTGGTACCCAAAATAGGGTGGAAGTATGGTGATGAATACATAGGCGTAAACGCTGTAGAGTAACACTTGAAAGATACTGTTGAGGGCTATTAATCCTGCTGCATATTCACGATTTCCGTCGGCAAGGTCATTCCAAACCACAACCATGGCGATGCAACGCGCTAGCCCAATGAGAATAACACCAATCATGTATTCGGGATAGCCATTCAGAAACAACAAAGCTAGGGCAAACATTAAAATAGGACCGACGACCCAGTTGAGAAATAAGGAGGCGCCCAGTACTTTGGTGTTTTTGAAAACTTCTCCCATTTGCTCGTACTTGACTTTGGCCAGTGGCGGATACATCATTAAGATTAATCCAATGGCAAGCGGAATATTGGTGGTACCGCTCGAAAAGGAGTTGATAAATCCGCTGCTTGACGGGATGAAAAAGCCTATTGAAACGCCTATGACCATGGCCAGAAATATCCAAAGGGTCAGGTTGCGGTCGAGGAATCCTAATTTTTTTCGCTCCAAAGCAGGAGCACAATTATTTGCAGACATATTTTAATTTTTTATTTGGGAGAATACGTAAAATAGTTCCGTTGCAATTTGGATGCTACGTTCCTGATATTTTTCGGATTGTTGAGGAGTGTTATCAAATGCTTTTGGATCTTCGAAAGTAATTGGGATTCGTTTTTCGGCACCTGCAATAAACGGACAACCGTTATCGGCAGAGGAACAAGTCAGAATAGCTGCAAACTCATTTTGTGGGTTGAAAGCGTCATCATATGTTTTGGAAAAGCAAATCAACGGATGATCATTTTCATTGTATTTTACGCTATAAACGGGATTGTTTCCTTCGGAAATAGTTTTGATTTGGAAACCGGTTTTAGACAATGTTTGAGCTACCATTGGGAATAAAGCGGTGGCTTCGGTTCCGCCAGAATAGCTAAATACGTTTTTGATATTGAAATACGCCGCTGCAGTTTGTGCCCATATTTGGGACAAATGGCTTCTTCGGGAATTGTGGGTACAAATGAAATTGAGGCGGATGTCTTGGTTTGCTATTACTTTCGATTGAATGAAATCTATAAGTGGTTGCAAAATGATTTTACGTTCGGCCGAAATACTTTCAAAATTAAGTATATCGATAGTGCTCTTAATGGAAGTGAATATGGTGTTTTTGGTTTGTGTCATTTTGAAATAGGTATGTTTAATTAAAAACCTGCAAGGTCTGGAAAAGAACTTGCAGGAGTAAATGTTCAATTATTAGCAACAACCTGCACCAGGAGTGCAGCAGTTAGCTTCGCTTTCTATTTCGGAAAGTTTTACTTTTTGTTTTTCCTGTGGAGTGCAGCATTGATCTAATGCCAAGCAAGCAGTTTGTTTGTTCAATAGTAAAAAGGTTTCGCCATTATACCCCAAATCATATTTTCCTATAGTGTTGTCTTGGTATTCGACTTCGATTTCAAGATCTTCTAGTTCCAATACTTTTTCGGAAAGAGCGATAATGTTCAACAATTTTTGAGCTTTCAATCGGTGGTCAAAATCATTGGCATCCCATAATTGAAAGTTTACAACCGATTCTTTACGAACGGTTCCACCACAATCAATGAAGTTTTTGGTAATCATTCCAATTTCTGTTACATGGAAATGTTCAGGTACAAATGTTCCGTTAGGCAACTGGAAAGTCACTCCTGTTGCAGTACTTAAGTGTTTTTTAATTTCTGATAGTTTCATGGTGAAAAAAGTTTAAAAGTTTAATCGTTTAAAAGTTTAATCGGTTCAATAGGTTGTTATTCTTGTCTTTGCACTTAATATTCAAATTAGCAACAACCATTTTTCCTCTTGTCTAGGTAAGTGTTGACATGCTGAAAAAAGCCTTTTATTTTATCGAACCCCACTTCGTTCAAGCAATAGCAAATGGCATTTCCTTCGAAATTTCCTTTTATCAAGCCTGCATTTTTTAGTTCTTTTAGGTGTTGGGATATGGTTGGCTGCGATAGAGGTAACTCGTTTACGATGTCACCACAGATGCAACTTTCGACTTTAATCAAGTATTCTATTATGGCTATTCGGGCGGGATGTCCTAATGCTTTGGTTAAAATAGCCAATTCGTTTTGCGCGTCTGTAAAATTTTCTGTTTTAGTTGCTCCCATTGTTATATATTTATATTGCAATATTACGATATAGTTTTAAAATAAAAAAGCAAAATCGAAAAAATTTTGCCTTTATAAGTTTGAACTAATTGTTTCTAATTGCTTTAGTACAACATTTGTACTAGTGGTGTCACCGCTGAAGCCGATTTTGGGAGTAAAGCAGTAAGTGCTGTAAACTGTGTTGGACTAACCAATTTTTTCATTTTGGCTGTAAATGACTCTCTATTTGTTGTCATTTTGGATGTATATCCAGCTTTGTCGGTTGCCATAGTCGGCAAAATATTTTTCTTTTTGTTCAAGGTTTCGT
Organism: Flavobacterium sp. P1_E4; assembly: GCF_056405915.1. Classification (NCBI taxonomy): domain Bacteria; kingdom Pseudomonadati; phylum Bacteroidota; class Flavobacteriia; order Flavobacteriales; family Flavobacteriaceae; genus Flavobacterium; species Flavobacterium sp. P1_E4. The sequence continues at coordinate 45,153 of NZ_JBFUBE010000019.1, read as the reverse complement.
TTACTAATGCATTTACTGCTGGTTTCTGAGCATCGGTTAATTTTAATTTTGGAGATAACAATCCCATAACTTGATTGGATATGCTTGCAACATCAAAACTGCTGGCTGATGCAGTTTTTGCTGTGCTGGTTGCTTTTGTAATATCTCCCATGCTTTGTGCATTGGCAAATGAAATGGTTCCTAATAGAACGGCTGTGATCAATAGTTTCTTTTTCATCATTGCTTATTTTAAGATAAGTTTTTTTTGAATTATAAAGATATAAAAAAAGCTAAGTTTTTTCGCGGTTTTTATTTTTAACTATTTAATAACCAACAGTTTTTTGAGAAGTATAATCTTAATGTGGTCCTTGAATTAAGGACAAAAAAAAACTAGTTCATGAACTAGGATTTTTTTTGTGGACTTTCCATTTGGAGTATGTGAGCCATATTTCTGATGAGATTGTCGTGTTTTTTTACAAATGGATTTTCTTCATCCCAAACATAGCCGGCAAGTACGGCACATATTTTTCTTTTTACATCAGGGTTTTCAGGTTGGTGAAAAAATAGGGTTTGCAGATTTCCGGTGTACCACTCTTTTACGTAAGTGGTAAAAACGGCAATACCTCTTTTCATATATCCAGTAAATTCAGTTTCCCAATCTACAGTAATTCCCTGTGATTCTTTGAGGTATAGTTTGGCGGCAAGCATACCTGACTCGGTTGCAAATGCAACACCAGACGAGAATACGGGATCCAAGAACTCTGAGCTGTTTCCAGTAAGTGCAAAACCATCTCCATACATTTTTTTGACTGATCGAGAGTAATTTTCTAATTTGATAGGTTCAAATATAAAATCAACTCCTTTAAATCGTTTGATATAAAAATCAGAAAGTAGAATGGCATTTTTCAACGCTTCGGCATTGTCTTTATTAGCAGAAAGTGAATTGATAAAATCCGTTGGACCCACAACGCCAAGACTTGTATTGCCGTTTGAAAAAGGAATAACCCATAACCAAACTTCGGTTTCGAGTATGTCAAATGAAATCAGTGTACCTTCTTCGCCTTCGGGACGGTTGATGTCTACAACATGCGTAAAAATTGAAGAATGTGGATCTAATTTTGAAGGTGTATCCAAGTCCAAAAGACGTGGTAATACTCTTCCATAACCACTAGAATCGATGATGAATTTAGCGTGAATTTCTTTTAAATTACCTAGTTTATCTTTTACAACAGTAGTTGAATTTTTTCCTTCAAAAGTAACAGAAACCACTTCCGATTCAAATTCTAAATCAATGCCTTTTCGAATCACTTCCTGAGCCATAGTGTTGTCAAAATCGGCTCTGGGTACTTGCCAGGTCCAATCCCAACCTTCGGAAAATTTATTGCTAAAATCAAAAACACAGACTTCTTCTCCACGTATAAATCGAGCTCCCAATTTTTTTTCAAAGTTCATGGCATCCAAACATTCAAATAATTCGGCTTCCGCAAAATGATCCATAACTCTTGGAATAAGGCTTTCACCTACAACTATTCGAGGAAATTTAGTTTTTTCTACAACCTTAATTTTGATCCCTTTTTTATGAAGATAGGAAGCAGATACACATCCGGATGGTCCTGCTCCAATGATTAAAACATCTACGAATTCTTGTAACATTTATTTATTGCAATTAAAGTTTTTGTAAAGAGCGTGCCGTGATTTATAGCTTCGACTAGAAAATACGTCGTTATGGTGCAAAATTAAAGATTAATAGAGTTATAAAGCTCTTTTTTTACATTTAATCAAGGTGTGGCTCATCCCAATAATTTCATGCATTTGATCTACAACAAATCCAGCTTTTTCGATTATTTTCAAGATGTCCTCTGAATGAAACATTTGACTGTTTCCATTGGCAACCGCCGTAAAATATAAAGAAGTGGCATGTAGGCTGTAAGTTGATGCCTGAAATTTTTGCAAATCCCAAAATGTTTCCAAAATATAAAAACTAGCATCATCTGCCATGGCATCATGGGCTCGTATGAAAAGACTGTAAACTTCTTCCAAAGAGAAACAATCAATAAACTGGCTCATCCAGATAATGTCGGCTCCTTTTGGGAAAGGAATTGTGCTGTCTAATAAGTTGGTGCCTATCGTAGAAATTCGATCTTCAAAACCTGCGTCGGCTATATTTTTCTGTGCCACTTTTACCTGTCCTGGTAAATCCAAAATAGTGATTTTTACCGTTGGGTCATATTTAGCACACTGCAAAGAAAATTTTCCGGTATTACCTCCAACATCCAAAAATGATTTAGGATTATTGTCAAATAAAATAGGCATAATTTCTGGAAAAGTATAATCCGAATAAAAGTGATCGAAGTCAAACCAGCTTTTTTTGATCTTTTCAGGTAATTCAGATAAACCGATATATACAGTGTCCCAATTTCCCAATTCTTTCAGTCCTTCCGGTTTTCCATTTACTATAGATTCTTCCAAATGGTTTATCGCCAGATAATTTACATCTTGGGTGAAATCCATATTTACATTGGTCATTTTATCCCTTAATATGAAATAACCAGTTTTTGTGAGTATGAATTCATTGTCTTTTAAATAAACCATCTCCAAGCTTAAACCTGCTTCGAGTAAAACTTTTACACCATAAACAGATAAGTTTAAGTCCGCTGCTATGGTTTCAATACTTGCTTTGTCTTTATTAAATAGGTATTCTAAAATACCCAAATTCCGAAGTGATTTTGCTGCTTGAAACATAATTGGGGCAAAAGCAATTTTTTGGGCGTCTAAATTCGCTTGAACAACATTTTTTTTGTCAGAACCAAAATCTTTCATTCTTTTTTGTTATTTATGATGGAATAGTAAGTGCTTGTTAATATATTAGTTATGTTTGTTTTTTTGATTTGTAGAACAAAAAAAACATAGGTTTACTAATTTTAGCGATATTGTGCTACATTTGTTTATCCAAATTAACCACATTAAATTCTAAATAAAAATTAATTTTTGATATATTTAGTTGAAAAAATAATACAAATTGAATGAATACTATAAAGGAATTTTTAAGTCTAGAAGAGTTTGAGTCTGTAATCTTTAATAATGACAAAATAAATATTAGCCAAGTTGTTTTAGATAGAGTTAATGAAAGTTTTGATTTTCTAAAAGAATTCTCAGTTAATAAAATTATTTACGGTGTAAATACGGGATTTGGGCCAATGGCTCAATATCGTATTAAAGATGAAGATCGTATACAATTGCAATATAATTTAATACGAAGTCATGCTTCTGGTACAGGAAAACCGCTGAATGCAATCTGTGTTAAAGCAGCAATTTTGGCTAGGCTAAATACACTTTCCTTGGGGAATTCTGGAGTTCATTCTTCAGTGATTCATTTGATGAAAGAATTAATTAATAGAGATATTACTCCTTTAATTTTTGAACATGGTGGTGTTGGAGCCAGTGGTGATTTAGTGCAATTGGCACATTTGGCTTTGGTTCTTATTGGTGAAGGAGAGGTTTTTTACAAAGGAGAAAGAAGACCTACACAAGAGGTTTTTGTCATAGAAAAACTGGAACCTATCCAAGTAGAAATTAGAGAAGGATTGGCTTTGATGAATGGAACGTCAGTAATGACTGGAATTGGTGTTGTTAACGTTCATTATGCTAATAAATTATTGGATTGGTCTATTAAATTTTCTTGTGCTATCAATGAACTTGTACAAGCATACGACGATCATTTTTCGGAAGAGTTAAACAGTACAAAGCGTCATAAAGGACAGAGAGAGGTAGCTTCGAGAATGAGAACAAATCTTGAGGATAGTACTTTAATCAGAAAAAGAGAAGATCATTTATATTCTGGAGAAAATACTGAAGATGTTTTCAAAGAAAAAGTTCAGGAATATTATTCTTTACGTTGTGTTCCTCAAATTCTTGGGCCAATACTTGAAACTATAAGTAATGTTTCTTCTATTTTGGAAGAAGAATTTAACTCAGCAAATGATAATCCAATTATAGACGTGAAAAACCAGCATGTATATCATGGTGGTAATTTCCATGGAGATTATATTTCGTTAGAAATGGATAAATTGAAAATCGTAATTACCAAATTAACGATGCTTGCAGAACGTCAATTGAATTATTTATTGAATTCAAAAATAAACGAAATTCTTCCTCCATTTGTGAATTTGGGGACTTTGGGATTCAATTTTGGTATGCAGGGAGTACAGTTTACGGCGACTTCAACAACTGCCGAAAATCAGATGTTGTCGAATCCGATGTATGTTCATAGTATTCCAAATAATAATGACAATCAAGATATTGTAAGTATGGGAACTAATGCTGCCGTAATTACATCAAAAGTTATTGAAAATGCATTTGAAGTACTCGCTATCGAATTAATCACCATTGTTCAGGCAATTGATTATTTGGAACAAAAAGACCAAATTTCATCTGTAACCAGAAAAATATATGATGATATTCGTGTCATTATTCCAAGATTCGAAAAAGATCAGGTAATGTATCCTTTTGTACAAAAAGTGAAAGATTATTTGATTAATAACTAATATTGAAATAGCTTTATATGAAATGTGCATTGGTAACAGGAGGTTCTAGAGGAATTGGTAACGCTATTTGTGAAAAACTGTCACAAGACAGCAGTTATCATATTCTGATTAATTATTATTCCAATAAAGAAGAAGCGGAAAATACACTAGAAAAAGTAATTGGAAACGGGGCTACAGGAGAAATTTTAAAATTTGATGTTGCCAATTTTGATGAAGTGCAATCAGTATTGACACAATGGCAAGAGGCAAATCCAGAAGCAATTGTAGAAGCAATTATAAATAACGCAGGAATTACTAAAGACGGTTTATTCATGTGGATGAGTTTGGAAGATTGGTCAAGTGTTATCAACACCAGTTTAAATGGTTTTTTTAATGTGACTAACTTTTTTATGCAAAAAATGTTGCGAAATAAATACGGCCGAATTGTGAATATCGTTTCACTTTCGGGAGTAAAAGGAACGGCGGGGCAGACAAATTATTCAGCGGCAAAAGGTGCGTTGGTAGGAGCAACTAAGGCTTTGGCACAAGAAGTTGCCAAAAGAAATATCACTGTGAATGCTGTAGCTCCAGGTTTTATAAGAACAAATATGACCAGCCATCTTGATGAAAAAGAATTAATTAAAATGATTCCAGTGAATCGTTTTGGCGAAGCCGAAGAAGTTGCTGATCTAGTTAGCTTTTTGGTTTCAAAGAAATCAAGCTATATTACTGGTGAGGTTATCAATATAAATGGTGGAATTTATTCATAAATAATACAAAAGAAAATGAATAAAAGAGTTGTCATTACTGGAATGGGGATTTATTCCTGTATCGGAACATCGTTAGACGAGGTAAAAGATTCATTATATCAAGGGAAATCTGGTATTTCGTTTGATCAAGAACGAAAAGAATTTGGTTTTCAATCAGCCTTAACCGGAATGGTTCCTAGACCAGATTTGAAAAATTTGCTTACTAGAAGGCAAAGAATAAGTCTTGGGGAAGAAACCGAATATGCTTATATGGCGACAGTTGAAGCCTTAAGAAATGCCAATATTGATGATGCTTTCTTTGATGAAAATGAAGTTGGGATAATGTATGGCAATGATAGTGCTTCGAAATCTGTTATCGAAGCAACCGACATTATTAGAGATAAAAAAGATTCTGCGTTAATTGGTTCAGGAGCTATTTTTAAATCGATGAATTCAACGGTTACGATGAATCTTTCGACTATTTTTAAAATGAGAGGAATTAATTTAACGGTCAGTGCGGCCTGTGCAAGCGGGTCACATTCTATTGGATTGGCCTATTTTTTAATAAAAAGTGGTTTTCAGGACGTAATTATTTGTGGTGGAGCACAAGAAATTAACAAATATGCCATGTGCAGTTTTGACGGTTTGGGTGTTTTTTCTCCAAGGGAAGACGAACCTACGAAAGCCTCAAGGCCTTTTGATATCAATCGAGATGGTTTAATTCCTAGTGGTGGTGGAGCTACTTTAGTTTTAGAATCTTATGAATCAGCTATCAAAAGAGGCGCTCCTATTTTGGCAGAAGTTGTAGGTTATGGTTTTTCGTCCAATGGCGGCCATATTTCGACACCAAATGTGGAAGGACCATCTACAGCTATGCAAAGAGCGTTGGACGAAGCAGGAATAAAAGCAAGCGAAGTGGATTACATTAATGCCCATGCTACATCAACACCAGTGGGCGATGACAATGAGGCAAAAGCAATTTTTAAAGTCTTTGGTGAAAGCAATCCTTATGTGAGTTCGACAAAGTCAATGACCGGGCATGAATGCTGGATGGCTGGTGCCAGCGAGGTCATTTATTCGATATTAATGATGCAAAACGATTTCATTGCGCCAAACATTAATTTGGAAACGCCAGATGAGGATGCTGCAAAATTAAATTTGGTTAAAACCACTTTAAATAAAAAATTTGACATATTTTTGTCGAATTCCTTCGGTTTTGGAGGTACGAATTCAGCATTAGTAGTTAAAAAGTATAAAAAAAATAATGAATAAAGAAGCAATCATAGAGAAGATTAATGATTTTTTAATTGATGAATTTGAGGTAGATGGAGATGATATTCAGGCAGATGCAAATTTGAAAGTCACTTTGGGATTAGATAGTTTAGACTATGTAGATTTAGTTGTCTCTATTGAATCAAACTTTGGTGTAAAACTAGTTGAAGCAGATTTTGTGGGAATAGACACATTCCAAGATTTTTATGATTTAATAGAAAATAAGCTTAAAAGTAAAGCGTAATTTATATTTTTTAGATGTAACAAGCATTCTAAAATCTACAATCTAAATCCATAATTTAAAATGAGTCAATGGGATGGAAAATCTAAAGGGACTGTTTTAGGATACAAAATTTTTGTTTTTTTTATTAAAAAAGTAGGAATTAAAGCGGCTTATCTTATCCTTTATTTTGTAGCAACTTATTATTTTCTTTTCCTAAAAAAAAGTAATACCTCAATCTTTTATTATTTTAGAAAAAGATTGGGGTATTCCTATTTAAAATCAAAAAGAATGGTTTTCAAAAGTTATTATACTTTTGGACAGACTATTATAGATAAAATTGCCATTGGTGCCGGAATGAAAGATAAGTTCACCTATGAACATGATGGGGGAGAAATCATTATTAAACTTTTGAAGGAAAAAAAAGGAGGAGTGCTCATTAGTGCCCATATTGGAAATTTTGAAATTGCAAAACATTTTTTTAGCGAAGTTGATGTTGATTTTCAAATAAACCTTGTCGCTACCGATCTGGAACATACCGCCATCAAAAAATATCTTGAAAGTGTAACCGAAAAACCGACCATAAACTTCATATTGATAGGAGACGATTTGTCACATATATTTGAGATCAATTCGGCTTTAGAAAGAAATGAACTCGTTTGTTTTACAGGGGATAGGTATTTAGAAGGAGTAAAATCGCTGAGTGAAGAATTATTGGGCGAAGAAGCTCTTTTTCCGGCAGGACCGTTTCTCATATCTTCCCGCTTAAAAGTTCCGGTTGTTTTTGTTTATGTAATGAAAGAACCCAATTTACATTATCATCTTTATACCAGAGAAGCGAAAGTAAAGCATCGTGACGAAAAAGGATTGTTGAAAGAATATACCCAAAGTGTTGAATCAATGGTTAAAAAATACCCTTTGCAATGGTTTAATTATTTTGATTTTTGGAATAAAATCGATAAATAATAACAATTATTTAAACTGTTATTCTGTTTTTATCTCATGCTTCATAGTTTCAAAGGCAAAATGTTTTTGTAGTTATGAGTTTTTGTCTCTTTAACAGCGAATTGACTAAGAAAAAAGAATTGCAATTATTTTTTTATTTTTTTTTGAAGTTACGGATCTAACATTCTTATTATTAAAGGTTTGGTTTTTGTGTGGAATAGTTTGCCTAATTGCAAGACTGTATTTCGTTTTAAACAAATAAACGACCATTAGGATAAATTATATTTTTTATTTAGATTAGCTTTTATAAATTGCAAAAAAATGAAAAATATCCTTGTTGTCTATTATTCCCAAAGCGGACAATTGGAATCTATTGCAAGAAACATTGCAAAGCCCCTTTTGGATTCAGATGAGATTAATGTTATATTTCATGAAATTAAGTTGGAAAAACCATTTCCTTTTCCTTGGAATAGCGAAGCTTTTTTTGATGCTTTTCCAGAATCTTTTTTGCAGATTCCAACGCCTTTAAAGCCAATTTCTCCTGAGATTTTGAATACAAAATTTGATTTAATTCTGTTGAATTATCAGGTTTGGTATTTGTCTCCTTCTATTCCTGTAAATTCTTTTTTGAAAAGTCCAGAAGCAAAAACTCTTTTTAATAATACCCCTGTAATAACCATCAGCGGATCCAGAAATATGTGGATAATTGCCCAGGAAAAAATAAAAAAATTATTAAAGGATAACAATGCCCACCTCAAAGGAAATATTGCTTTAGTTGACCGAGCTGGAAATTTAATTAGTGTTGTTACAATATTTGACTGGATGCTTTCAGGAATTAAAAGAAAATACTTGGGAATTTTTCCATTGCCGGGAGTTTCGGATAAAGACATTAAAGAATCATCAATATTTGGAAAAGCTATTCTTTCTTGTTTAAATGACAATAATTTAGAGAATTTGCAATTTAAATTAGTAGAACTTGATGCCGTGAAAGTGAAACCATTTCTAATTACTGTAGATAGAACAGGGAACAAGATTTTTACTATGTGGTCCAATTTTATCATTAAAAAAGGAGCATCAAGAAAAACATGGCTTAAGGTTTTCAAAATATATTTATTTGTTGCAATATGGGTAATCTCGCCAATAGTGTTTATATTTTACCTTATTTTTTATCCATTGATGGTAAATAAAATAAAGAAAGAAAAGTCGTATTATAAAGGAATAGTAATTTAAATTTTAAAATATGTTTGATGTTTATATAACAAAGACAAGTAAGTTTTTGCCTAATAAAGTAATTTCTAATGATGAAATGGAATCTTATTTGGGCTTGATCAATAATACCATATCAAAAGTTAAAAATTTGATTCTAAGAAATAACAAGATTACTTCCCGCTATTATGCCTTAGATAAAAATGGAAAGGCGACACACACCAATGCAGAATTAACATTCAAAGCAATTGAGGCTTTGTTTGACGATGAATTCACAAAAGACGACATGGAAGTGTTGTCTTGCGGAACTTCATCACCGGATTACTTGTTGCCTTCTCATGCCTCAATGGTTCATGGATTTTTTAAAAACAAATCGGTAGAATTAAATTCGTCTGCAGGTGTTTGTAATGCCGGCATGAATGCCCTAAAGTTTGGTTTTTTGTCGGTACGATCCGGAAATTCTAAAAATGCAGTTTGCACAGGTTCAGAGCGATTTTCATCCATGTTGCTTGCAGACAGATTCGAATATGAGGTAGTCAATTTAAAAACACTAGAAGAGCAGCCTATACTAGCTTTTAAAAAGGATTTTTTACGTTTTATGTTGTCTGATGGAGCATCTGCTTTTTTATTGGAAAATGAACCAAAAGGAGAAAATCCATTAAAAATTGAGTGGATGGAAGCTTATTCTTTTGCACACGAATTAGAAACTTGCATGTATGCTGGCGGAGATAAATTAGAAAATGGGGATATTAAACCTTGGAGTGATTATAAGTCGGATGAATGGTTAGAACAATCTGTTTTTTCAATAAAACAAGATGTTAAACTTTTAGATGTAAATATAATTGTAAAGGGAGCTGATTGTATAAAAATGGCATTAGAAAAGAATAATGTTAAACCGGAAGAGGTTACTTATTTGATGCCTCATATTTCTTCCTATTATTTTGAAGATAGACTGTTAAATAGACTAACAGAAATAGGTATTGATTTACCAAAAGAAAAATGGTTTATAAACTTGAAAGATGTAGGTAATGTTGGTGCTGCTTCTGCTTTTTTAATGGTGGAAGAATTAATGAATTCAGGCCGTTTGAAAAAAGGTGATACAATTTTGCTTGCTATTCCAGAAAGCGGTAGATTTTCGTATGCATTAGCCTATTTAAAAGTTTGTTAAAGACTGTGAAAGAGTCTAGTAAAATATTCGAGAAGGATTTTGTAGAAAAATTATTGCCACAAAAGTTTCCTTTTGTAATGGTGGACAAAATGTATGATTATACGGAAACATCATTGGTTTCGGGGTTTACAATTCAAAATGACGCCATTTTTCTAGAAAAGAATAATTTTCTTGAGTCAGGAATAATAGAACATATGGCGCAATCAGTAGCATTACATACAGGATATCAGTTTTATTTAAGAAACGAACAAGCACCTACAGGTTATATTGGTTCCGTAAAAGATATTGTAATAAATAAATTGCCCCAACTTCATGACGAAATAAGAACAACAGTTTCGATATTACAGGAATTTGGAGGAATTACTTTGGTTGATGTTGTGACCAAATTGAACGATGTTGAAATAGCAAAAGGTCAAATGAAGACTGTTTTGGCTAAATAATTGAGGACAGCGTGAAAAACAAACAAACTTCAGATCCAGTTAATATTAAAAAGTATCTGCCACATAGAGCTCCGATGTTGATGGTGGATTTGATTTTGGAAATGGATGATGAAAAAGTGGAGACCGTGTTTGAAATTAAAACAGACAATATATTTCTGGAGAATGGTTTTTTTACAGAATCAGGATTAGTTGAAAATATGGCTCAAACCTGTTCATCCGTAGTCGCCAAAGATTATTTTATTGATGAAAATTATAATGATAAGGAGGATGTGAATGTAGTTGGTTTTATTAGCGGCATCAAAACGTTAAAAATTCATGCCTTGCCACAAGTTGGGAATGTTATTAATACAAAAGCTTTGTTAGCATCTAAATTTATTACAGAATCCTATAGTTTGTGTACCATGAAATGTCGAACTTTTAGAGCCGATGAATTGCTCTTGGAAGGTGAGATTACACTATTTATTCAAGAAAATAAATCATAGTAATATTATGAAAAAAGACGAAGTACCACAGGACAAAGGAAAACTTACGGAATTGGTTTATGCTACTGATGAAAAGGGAAATTATATGACCACATTGAGCACAGGTTGGGAGCCCAAAGCTATTGCATTATCAAATTCTATTGAAGAAATAAGTGAACGAATTGCTATTGCAAAAGCACAGGTAGAGAATAATGAGGTGAGTCCCATTTGTTATTATATGGAATTCTGCAGAATGGATATTGGAGTACTTTCCAGTTATGTTGGTATGTGGCAATGGCGTGTTAAAAGACACTTTAAGCCTAGAGTTTTTGAAAGATTAAGCGATTCCATTCTGAAAAAATATGCAGACTCATTCAATATTACTATCGAAGAATTGAAAAATTTTAAAACAAATTAATGGAAACAAATTTTGCACATCATCAATCGGCCCATTGTGAGAATGGAGTTGCTTCCAATTTGTTAAAACATAACGGATTGAACATTAGTGAACCTATGGTTTTCGGGATTGGTTCAGGACTGTTCTTTGTTTATTTGCCTATTTTGAGAGTGAATTATGCGCCTGCGATTAGTTATAGACCCATGCCAGGATCTATTTTTAATAAGGCGGCCAAACGTTTGGGATTAAAAATAAAAAGACAAAAATTTTCTAGCGAAGCTAATGCCATTAAAGCATTAGACGAAAATTTAAAAAATAATATTCCTTCTGGATTACAGGTTGGAGTATACAATTTAACGTATTTTCCAGATGAGTATCGTTTTCATTTTAACGCTCACAATTTGGTGGTCTATGGAAAAACGGATACTGATTATTTAATCAGCGATCCTATTATGGAAAACGTGACTACCTTGACACATGAGGAGTTGAGAAAAGTGCGCTTTGCCAAAGGTGCCTTTGCTCCAAGAGGTCAAATATATTATCCAATTCAGGTTCCTGCTCATGTCGATTTGAAAGGAGCGATTATTAAGGGAATTAAAGACACTTGCAGTAATATGTTGGCTCCAATACCAATTATCGGTGTTCGGGGAATACGACTTGTAGCCAAGCTGATTAAGAAATGGCCTATAAAAGAAGGAACTAAGAAAGCCAATCATTATTTGGCTCAAATAGTTAGAATGCAAGAAGAAATTGGTACAGGTGGTGGTGGTTTCCGATTTATATATGCTGCATTTTTACAGGAAGCAGCCGTTATACTAGGAAATGATGAACTACAAACTTTATCATTGGAAATGACCGAAATTGGTGATTTATGGAGAGATTTTGCTGTAGAAGCTTCTCGTGTTTATAAAAATAGAAGTACCAAAGTAGATGTTTACAATACACTTTCTGATGAGCTTTTGGCTATTGCCGATAGAGAAGAAGTGTTTTTTAAGAAGTTGAAAAAAGCAATAAGTTAAAAAAAATACTACCATTTTGAAATCCATTATCCAAATATCAAATTTGTCTAAAATATACAAAGATGCCGAAATGTATTCTTTGAATGATTTTTCTTTGGATATAAAAAAAGGACAAATTTTTGGTTTACTCGGGCCAAACGGTGCCGGAAAAACTACTTTGATATCGATACTTTGCGGGTTGATAAAACCTACTTCAGGTTCTTTTACAATTGATAATTTGGTTTACGCTAAAAATGCAAATGAAATCAAAAAAATCATTGGTGTCGTTCCTCAGGAATACGCTTTGTATCCAACCTTGACGGCTAGGGAAAATCTACTGTATTTTGGGAGTATGTATGGTTTAAAAGGGAATGACCTTAAAGAAAAAGTTATTGATAGTCTAGATTTTTTGGGACTATTGAAATTTGCTGACAAGCGTATTGAGACTTTTTCGGGAGGTATGAAACGACGTGTGAATTTGATTGCAGGAATTCTGCATAATCCTAAAATTCTTTTCCTTGATGAACCAACCGTAGGTGTAGATGTGCATTCAAAAAATGTTATTATTGGTTATCTTAAGGAACTCAACAAAACTGGAACTACCATTATTTATACTTCGCATCATTTATCGGAGGCACAGGATTTTTGTACCAATATTGCTATCATAGATGGAGGAATTATTCATGCTGAAGGAACACCAAAGGATTTAATTTCCGCTACTGCAAATGCCAGAAATCTGGAAGATGTTTTTATTTCATTAACCGGAAAAGAGCTGAGAGATGTTATATAAACTTTGGATGTCTGTTTATAAAGAATTCTTGTTGTTGAAACGGGATATGGGTGGGGTAGTGACTCTTTTTTTGATGCCGTTGGTATTAATCATAACGGTTACGCTCATTCAGGATAGTACTTTTAAAATGGTTAATGATGCCAAAATTCCAATCCTTTTGGTTGATTATGACAAAGGAAATGTCTCAAAAACGATTTTTGATAATTTACAAAAAAGCAATGCTTTTAGTGTTGTTACAACTATAGATAATAGAGCAATTACGGAGGCTGTCGCCAAAGAAGCCGTTTTTAAGGGCAAATACCAGTTGGCTATTGTTATACCATCTCATTTAAGTACCGATTTGCAAGCTAAGATTGATCAGAATGTCCAAAAAATTGTTAGTAGTTTGGGCTTTGCTGATTCTTTGGCAACAAAATCAAAGGCTAAATTAGTTAATCAAAAAGAAGTCAAACTTTATTTTGACCCTGCTGTGCAGCTGAGTTTTAAAAGTGGCGTAATGAATGGGATTGACAAAATGATTTCTCAAATAGAGACCAAATCAATCTATACTACTTTTCAACAGCAACTAGGGGAAGAAGATGCCAAATTTGAACAAAAAAGTTTTATTACCTTCAAAGAGATTGTCCCTAAAATCAATAATAAAGATATTACTCCAAATTCGGTTCAGCATAATGTTCCCGCTTGGACGCTTTTTGCTATATTTTTTATCGTAATTCCTTTGTCTATAAACATGGTAAAGGAAAAAACACAAGGGACTTTTATTCGATTACGAACAAATCCAGTTTCCAATTATATTGTTTTGGCAGGTAAAACAGTTATGTATTTAATCATTTGTTTGATTCAATTTTATATGATGGTTGCTGTTGCCATATTTTTATTTCCGCATTTAGGTTTACCGGCACTTAACGTGGAAGGGCATCTTATTTTGATGAGTGTTGTTGCTTTGTTTTCAGGTTTAGCTGCGATTGGTTTTGGAATTTTATTGGGAACAATTGCCAAAACGCAAGAACAATCGGCTCCTTTTGGTGCTACTTCTGTGATTATTTTGGCGGCAATTGGTGGAGTTTGGGTTCCTGTATTTGCTATGCCTAAAATAATGCAAATCATTGCACAATCCTCACCGATGAACTGGGGACTTGAAGCATTTTATGATGTACTTTTGCGAAACGCATCACTTTGGGATTTGGTTCCAGAATTATTTTTATTATTTTTATTTTTCGTAGTTACCACAACATTAGCATTGCTGTATGATAAGAAGAAAAGAGCTGTATAAAGAGGCAACCGATTTGACCGTTTCAGAAGAGATTCGGGTACGATTCAACGAAACTGACCCGCTAGGAATAGTGTGGCACGGTTACTATATTACTTATTTTGAAGATGGAAGAGAAGCTTTTGGCCGTCATCATGGGATTTCCTATTTGGATATTGCTGATAGGGGTTATACTACTCCAATTGTAAAATCGACTTGTGAACATAAATTATCACTGCGTTATGGCGACGTGATTCGTATAGAAACCACTATTGTTGATTCGCCAGCGGCAAAAATGATTTTTAGATACAAGATATTTGATGCCAAAAATGAAATTGCCTGTACAGGAGAAACTATTCAGGTTTTTTTGGATAATCAAGGCGAATTAATGTTGACGAATCCTCCATTTTTTGAAGAATGGAAAAGGAAAGTGGGTTTGATAAAAGAATGATAAAAGAAGTATATATAACCGAAACAAATTGCATTACACCCATTGGGTTTGATGTGGCTTCCAATACAAAAAACATTGCGGATGCTGTTTCAGGTATTCAATTGCATGAGAAGCCTAAGTTGTTTAATGTCCCATTTTATGCTTCCATAATTAATGATGCCGATTTGGATTTGGCTTTCGCCAAACTGACTTTGGACAAGAATTTTTCCAGATTGGAGAAAATGATGATTTTGGCTTTGGAACCAATCATCAAAAAATCAAAAGTTGTTTTGAATGAACGAACTGCATTTATACTTTCTACAACAAAGGGGAATGTTACTGCATTAGAAAATCAAAATATAGAACCTGCGTATTTGGATCAATTAGCAAAAACTGTTGCTGATTTTTTCGAATTTAAAACGGAACCTATTGTAGTTTCAAATGCGTGCGTTTCTGGAATATTAGCTGTTTCAGTTGCCAAAAGATTGATTCAAGCCGAGATGTATGACAACATATTTGTGGTGGCTGGCGATGAAGTTTCGAAGTTTGTTTTGTCAGGATTCAATTCGTTTCAGGCGATGAGTGATTTGCCATGCAAACCGTATTCAATAAATAGAGCAGGAGTAACATTGGGAGAAGCTGCTGTTGCAGTTTTGATTTCTTCAAATAAAGATAATGCCAAAATAAAGATTTTAGGAGATGGTTCTATCAATGATGCAAATCATATTTCTGGACCATCAAGAACAGGTGAAGGGCTTTATAGAAGCATTCAAAGTGCTTTGGCGGAAGCCAAAATAAACAGTGATCAAATAGATTATATTTCGGCACACGGTACAGCAACTCCTTTTAATGACGAAATGGAAGCCATAGCATTGAATAGATTAGGACTTGAGAATGTTCCGCTGAATAGCCTTAAAGGGTTTTATGGGCATACACTAGGGGCTTCAGGATTGTTGGAGACCGTAATTGGAATTCAATCGGTACTAGAAAATAAATTGTTTGTTTCATTGGGATTTGATACCATTGGAGTGAGTCAGCCAATTAATGTCATAGAAAAAAATGAAGATAAAAATATTCGTTATTTTCTAAAAACAGCATCAGGATTTGGTGGCTGTAATACGGCAGTTTTATTCGAAAAAGTAAACTAATGACAGCAAATAAAGCCTATATAAAATCTTTTTGTACCATTCAGAATAATCAAATTTTGCTGAATGGGGAAGTTGTTTTTAGCAGGGAACCAAACTCATTTTCTGATTTTTCAAAGAAAACGTATCAGTATTTGGAAATGAATTATCCTAAGTTTTTTAAAATGGATAATTTGAGTAAATTGGCTTTTTTGGGGGCAGAATTACTTCTGAAAACTGAAGGTGATTCCTCAACAGAAAATAATACGGCATTGGTATTTGCTAACAAGTCATCAAGTTTAGATACTGATGTAAAATACCAAAATTCAATTTCAGATCCGGAAAATTATTATCCAAGTCCAGCCGTTTTTGTTTATACCTTGCCTAATATATGTTTGGGAGAAATTAGTATCAAGCATCAATTGAAAAGCGAAAATTCTTTCTTTATATTTGTGGATTACAACCCTGAATTTATGGAGAAATACAGTGCCATACTTTTAGAAACCAAAAAAGCGGATAAAGTATTATGTGGCTGGGTTGAATATTATAATGAAGATTACAAAGCCTTTCTATATTTAGTGGATAAGAAAGGCGAAATAGAACACAATCAAGAAATATTAAAAAAACTATACAATCAATAATTATGGAAGCATTAAAGCAAGAATTAAAAAGTAAAATCATTGAAGTTTTAAACTTAGAAGATATAGCAATAGCAGATATAAACGATGATGATGCCTTATTTGGCGACGGATTGGGACTTGATTCTATTGATGCATTGGAACTTATTGTAATGCTGGATAAAGATTATGGAATTAAATTAGTTGACCCGAAAGAGGGAAAAACTATTTTTAAATCTATAGAAACAATGGCTGGATATATCGCTGAAAATAGAGTTAAGTAAGTTTAGGTTTTAGACTTCTTTGATTTTTAGACTTTAATCGGTTTCTAAAAAAGAAGAGTGAGTAATCTAATAGTCCAAAAGTCCAATAATCTAAGAAATTTAAAATGCATAAAGGTATCGCCATAACAGGAATGGGTATTATTTCTTCAATCGGGAATTCGGTTGAGGAGAATTACAATGCATTGTTGAATAGTCAAGCAGGAATTACAAGTATCGAAAATATAGCGACGGTACATGTTGATGTAATAAAGGTTGGCGAAATAAAGAAAACCAATCAAGATTTAGTTGAAGAATTGCGATTAGGAAATGATAATAATTTTTCCAGAACGGCTATGCTGGGAACAATTGCAGCCAAACAAGCTGTGAAAAATGCAGGAATAACTTCGATTAATGAGTACAGGACTGGCTTAATTTCGGCTACGAGTGTGGGTGGGATGGATATGACGGAACGCTATTACCACGAATATTTTGATAATCCTGAAGTTGTAAAATACATTAGTAGTCATAATGCGGGTGATAATACCGATAAAATCGCCAGTGAATTAGGACTAAAAGGTATGGTCACTACGATTAGTACGGCCTGTTCTTCTGCTGCAAATGCTATTATGTTAGGGGCACGATTGATAAAATCAGGTAAATTGGATCGCGTTATTGTAGGAGGAACCGATGCTTTGTCCAAATTTACTATTAATGGTTTTAAAACGCTTATGATTTTGTCTGATGGTTACAATAAGCCATTTGATAATGACAGAAACGGTTTGAATCTTGGTGAAGCCGCTGCTTATTTGGTTTTGGAATCAGAGGAATTGGTGAAAAAGGAAAATAAAAAAGTATTAGCACGAGTTTCTGGTTATGGAAATGCAAATGATGCTTTTCATCAGACTGCCTCTTCAGAAAATGGTGATGGTGCTTTCTTGGCTATGGAAAAAGCTTTTAAAATAGCCCAATTACAACCAGAACAAATCAATTATATCAATGTTCACGGTACAGCAACTCCCAATAATGATTTGTCCGAAGGTAGAGCGATAGCCCGATTGTTTGGAGAAAGTAAAGTTCCGGATTTTAGTTCAACCAAACCGTTTACTGGGCATACTTTGGCGGCTGCGGCTGCTATTGAAGCAGTTTACAGTGTATTGGCCATTCAGAATAATGTGGTTTTCCCGAATCTTAATTTTAAAACACCAATGGAAGAATTTAATCTTCTGCCACAAACTACTTTAAAACATAAAAACATTGAACACGTACTTTCTAATTCTTTTGGATTTGGAGGAAATTGTTCAACTCTTATATTTTCTAAAAGCGAATAAGAACAACGTATGAAAAAGACATATATCAATGGATTAGGTTGTATTTCGGCTCAAAAAACGTTTGACACTGTTTTTTTTGAAGAAGCAGAATTAAACGAAAATGATACTATTTTGCCACTAAAAACTCCCGTTTACAAAGATTTTATATCGCCTGTAGCTATTAGAAGAATGGCAAAAGGAGTTAAAAATGGAATTGTGGCTTCAACGCTTGCCTTGGGAGAAGCACAATTAGAAACCGTTGATGCAATTATTACAGGAACGGGAATGGGATGTATCGAAGACTCTGAAAAGTTTTTGAAAAACATATTGGATAATGGTGAGCAATTCTTGACGCCTACTTCTTTTATTCAATCGACACATAATACGGTTGGAGGCCAAATTGCTTTAGGAATGCATTGTAAAGCTTATAATTTGACATATGTAAATGGCTCGGTTTCTTTTGAATCGGCTCTTTTTGATGCCAAAATGATGATCGAAGAAGAGGATGCTTCAAGCATATTGGTTGGCGGAATTGATGAAACTGCCGATTATACCATGTCACTGTTTAGATTGGCGGGTTTTATAAAGAAAGAGAATGAAGGTCCGTATTCGATTTTAGAATCAACAACAAAAGGAGTAGTTTTTGGTGAAGGCGCTACTTTTTTTGTTTTAGAAAACGAAACTAAAGAAAATACAATTGCTGAAGTCTTGGATGTAGAAATCCTTAATAAATTAAATGTGTCGGAAGTTGAAAATAAAATCCTTTCTTTTCTGGCTTCCAATAGTTTAGAAATCACTGATGTCGATGCTGTATTGCTTGGATATAACGGTGATGTTGACTCTGACTTATATTATAAAAATCTGTCGAATACTACTTTTGCAAACACTCCACAAGTATATTACAAGCATTTGAGTGGGGAGTACGATACTGCTTCGGCATTTGGATTATGGGTTGGAACCAAAATTATCCAAACTCAAAATATTCCTGATATTGTAAAGCTAAATGCGTTGGACAAACAATCCTATAAAACTATTCTTTTGTACAATCAACGCAATGGAATTGACCATAGTTTCACTTTAATTTCGAGCTGTTGAAACATAAAATCGTAACAGTTTTTTTTATTTTAGTTCTAATACTGATGGCTTTCTTAAGCTTTTCTGCTGTAATAGAAATCAAGTATTTTGTGTTTGTTGGTTTTCTTTGGTTGTTGATTGTATTTTTGGGCTCTACGTTTATTGCATCAAATTATCATGTCAAAACATATTGTAATAATGCATTAGAAACCGAAAAAAAAATCGCCATAACTTTTGATGATGGACCGCATGAAATGACTGTTTTGGTTTTGGATGTTTTGAGAAAATACAATGCCAAAGCAACTTTTTTTTGCATTGGAAAAAATATAGAAGCACATCCTGATATTTTAAAACGAACAATAGCGGAAGGACATACAGTTGGGAATCATTCATATAGTCATTCTTCATTTTTTGATTTTTACAGGAAAGATCAAGTGATTGCCGAAATCAAACAAACAGATGCTTTGATTGAATCTGTTTTAGGGAAAAAGACAAGCTTGTTTAGGCCTCCTTATGGGGTTACAAATCCTTCAATTCGAAAAGCATTAGTAGTAACGAAACACAAAACGATTGGTTGGAATATTCGTTCTTTGGATGGTGTTATTAAAAAGGAAAATTTTCTTTTTAATAGAATTATAAAAAGAATTAAACCTGGAGGAATCGTACTTTTACACGATACATCAATTGAAACAGTAAACGTATTAGATCAATTGCTATCGTTTTTAAAAAAAAATAATTATACTGTTGTTCCTTTAGAAGAACTTCTAAATATAAAAGCTTATGAGAATTAAAAGTTTTCTATTACTGATCTTTTTGAATGTTTCTGTTTTCAAATCTTTTGCTCAAGAACAAAAAATGAGCGAAAATGAAAGTACAGTTTTCAAACAATCTGTTGCGGTAGTATCCAAAAAAATCAAAACGCTGAGCACTGATTTTGTGCAATACAAGCATCTTGATTTCCTGTCAAAAGATATTGAAACCTCTGGGAAAATGATTTTCAAGGAACCCAATTTATTACTTTGGCAATACAAAAAGCCATATAACTATTCAATAGTTTTTAAAAACGGAAAAATATTGATTAATGACGAAGGAAAGAAAAGCGCTGTAGATATTGGGAACAGCAAATTATTTGGAAAAATCAATAAACTGATTGTTGGAAGTGTGAGTGGCGATTTATTTGATGATAAGGAATTTTCTATTTTCTATTTTAAAAATAAAGATCAAAATATTACTAAGTTTATTCCAAAAGATGCAACTCTAAAAAAATACATTAAGCAAATTGAATTGACTTTTGATAAAGAAGATGCTACTGTTGTTCAGGTCAAATTATTGGAATCATCTTCAGATTTTACCCGAATTGTATTCAAAAACAAAGTAATCAATGCCAAAGTCGATGAAGCTTCTTTTACGAATTAGTTGTTTTCTAGTTCTTGTTTTATCATCTTGTTCAACAAATAAAGTGGTGCAAGATTATACAACTGTACCTCTGGAAAAAAAGTCTTTGGAAGTGCCTTATTTTGCCAATCCCACAATGGATTATGTTTACAAAGCAAATATTACGGTTTATGGAAATGAGTTAACGGGTATTTTTATAGCTAAGAAAATAAATGATACCACACATAGAGTTGTTTTTACAACTGAATTTGGTAATAAACTGATGGATTTTGAAATTTCTGAAACTGATTTTAAAGTCAATTTCATTCAGGAGGAACTGGACAGGAAAATAGTGATTAACACATTGACTAATGATTTTAGATTGCTTTTGCGAAGTCATTATGCCATAAGTGAACAGTTTAAGAATAACGAGAATAATGTTTATAAGGCATTAGATAAAAACAAAATGAATTATCTATTCGTTTCAAAAACAACAAATAAATTGAGTAAAATTGTAAATGCTTCAAAAAGAAAAGAAATAATAAACCTCTTTTATACTTCGGAAAAAGATATTTTTGCAGAAAAGATTGTTATTCAGCATCAAAACATAAAATTAAAAATAGAACTGAATTATTTTAACCAACAAGTCAATTAACTATTATGAGCTGGACTAATAAAATAACTAAAGGAATACTGATTTTATTTTTTGTTTTTTTTGGAATTGTACAAGCAGTTGCTCAGGTGAGTTTTAAACCGGGATTTAGGGGAGGTGCCAATTTCAGTCATTTTACTAAAGGGAATAGTTATTATGCAGATCCTTTTGATCCCAATCCTAGCCTCCCAAATGTTCACTATGAATCCAAAACGGATTTTTATATTGGTTTTTATGGAGCAATAAAATTGTCTAAATTTTATACGCTTCAACCTGAGATTGATTATTCGGGTCAAGGTTCAAATTATAGATCATCTACCAATAGTGCTGACTTGGATGTGGATTATTTGTCTTTTGAAGTTTTGAATAAATTTACTTTTGCCGATAGAATTAATGTTCATTTTGGACCAACACTTGATTTTGTAACCAATAAAAACTTCAACACGGATGCCAATGTGGATATGGCTTTTGTTTTGGGATTAGGTTTCAATTTCACACCAAATTTCGGAATTGAGGGGAGAGTAAAAAAAGGAATCATTCCGGTGTTCGATTTTAGTGATAACCATACCAACGTCGTATTTTCGATAGGAGGAACTTATACTTTTGATGTAAAATAAAGCTATGTTATTAAAAGATTTTTATAAAATAATTTCATTGGAAAATATTGCCGTTTCCAAATATAAGGTAATGATTCTAATAAACGAGGAGCACGATGTTTTTAAAGGACATTTTCCCGGAAACCCAATAATGCCAGGTGTTTGTATGATGCAAATCATAAAAGAGCTGACTGAGCAAATTACTGACAGTTCTTTGTTTATGCAATCATTATCCAATGTGAAATTTATGGCATTGATTAATCCTTTTCAAACCCCAGAATTACTTTTGGAGTTGGATGTTACCACAACAGAGGACAATTTGGTTAAGGTTAAAAATGTAAGCTATTTTGATGAAACTATCGCTTTAAAATTGAGCTGTGTTTATAGAAAAGTTTAAATTAATTAATGTATCAATTTTTAATTTTAGTCAGATGAAAACTATCTTTTTGGCTTTTTTTTTATTTCTTTTCAGTAGTCCTTCCATTACTGAAATAAGGAAATTGTATGCTACTGCTAATAACTCAGAAAATAATGCCAAAGAGTTTGCTGCAAAATTGAATGAGGTCAGCAAAGAGGATAATAAAACTTTGGTAGCCTACAAAGGCGCTTCACTGGCAATTCTTTCAAAACTGGAAAAAAAAGGTTCAGATAAGTCTAAAAAATTTAAAGAAGGTTCCAATTTAATTGAGTTTGCTGTCGCAAATGAACCCAACGCTATAGAAATACGAATGATTCGGTTGAGTATTCAGGAAAATGTTCCAAAAATTGTTAATTACAGAGGGAACAAAAAAGAAGACAAAAAGTTTTTATTGGAACATTATAAGGAGCAAACTGGGACTTTGAGGACTTATATAGGTGATTTTATTACACAATCAAAAAGTTTTACGGCAACCGAAAAACAGTCAATCAAATAGTTAAAAAGAATTGAGTAAATGCACACTAGTTTTCCCGAAATAACAGGTTTTGAACAATATAAAGTTTGTGTTATTGTGCCTACGTACAATAATCACAAGACTTTAAAGCGGGTTTTGGATTCGGTTTTGCAATATACTTCCAATGTAATTGTGGTCAATGACGGTTCTACGGACACCACCGTCCAAATTTTGGAATCCTATCCCAATTTGGTACAAATTCACCATTCCAAAAACAGCGGAAAAGGAATGGCGATACGCAACGGTTTCAAAAAGGCATTAGATTTAAATTACAATTATGCAATTACCATAGATTCAGACGGGCAGCATTTTGCTTCGGATATTCCTAGTTTTATTGAGACTTTGGAAACAAATTCTGATGAATTACTAATCGGTTGCCGAAATATGACGGGGGAGAATATCCCTAAAAAAAGCAGTTTCGGAAATAAATTTTCTAATTTTTGGTTTTGGTTTGAAACCGGAAATAGGTTAGAAGACACTCAGTCGGGCTTTAGAATGTACCCTTTAAGAAAAATCCCGAGGCGTTATTTTACCAATAAATTTGAGTTTGAAATTGAAGTTATTGTTCGGTCGGCTTGGAAAGGTATTCCGGTCAGGAACATTCCTGTTCAAGTTTTGTATGATCCACAGGAAAGGGTTTCCCATTTTAGGCCATTCAAAGATTTTACCAGAATTAGCATTCTCAATACCTTTTTGGTCACCATTGCCCTGATTTATATAAAACCGAGAGATTTTTTTCGAAAGCTAAAAAAAAAAGGACTTAAGAAATTTTTCCTTGAAAATATATTAGAAAGCAATGATTCGAATGGGCGAAAAGCTTTTTCGATCGCATTGGGGGTTTTCATTGGGATTTCTCCTTTTTGGGGGTTTCAAACTATTCTTGTCCTGTTTTTAGCGGTTTTGCTAAAGCTGAATAAAGCCATTGCTTTTGCCTTTTCTAATGTAAGTTTTCCGCCTTTCATTCCGTTTATTATTTATGGTTCGCTAAAAATTGGCAGTTATTTCATCACAAGTGATAAATCGTTGATTCTGAATATGGATATGACCCTTGCCGATATTCAGAAAAATATTGCTCAATATGTTGTCGGAAGTTTTATTTTGGCAACTTTTATGGCTGTTCTATTTGGTTTTACGAGTTATTTGCTATTATCTTTAGTTGATAATTATAAAAACAAAAAATAGCCTATGCAGAATTATCTGTACGATTTATATGCTTTCATGGCTAAACGAAAATTCCTTTCGACAGGTATAGTAATTGCTATGGCTTTGTTTTTGGGTTTCTTTGCTTCCAAAATAACGTTTCAGGAAAATATAAATCAATTGATTCCTTCCAATGATAAATCGGGAGTGACTTCAAAAGTATTGGATCAGGTTAATTTTGCCGATAAAATCACCATCATTGTTTCGACCAAAGGCAATGGTTCCCCAGAGAATCTGACGGAATATGCCAATGCCTTTATCGATAGTTTGGATGCTAAATGCAAACCGTTTGTGTCCAAAGTACAGGGCAAGATTGAAGAAGAAAATATTCAGGAGACCTTTGATTTTGTGTATGCCAATCTGCCACTTTTTTTGGATCAAAAGGATTATGAGCAAATTCAGAATAAATTACAGAAAGACAGTATCGCCTATAGCGTTGCCTCCGATTATAAATCCATAATTTCTCCTGCGGGATTGGTTTCCAAAGATTTTATTCTTCGGGATCCGCTTGGAATTTCATTTATTGCCTTGAAGAAATTGCAACAATTGAGTGTTGGAGATGATTTTGCGATTCAAAATGGATTCATATTAAGCAAAGACAAGAAGAATTTATTGCTTTTTGTGACGCCTAAATTGCAAACCAATGAAACGGACAAGAATACCACTTTTATTCATAATTTGGAGAAAATCAGAGTAGATTTGAATGTACAGTTCAAAGGAAAAGTGGAAATGACTTATTTTGGGGCGACACCAGTTGCGGTTGCCAACGCGACCCAAATCAAATCCGATGTGAAAAATACTTCTATTTTTGCGGGAGTTACGTTGGTTTTAATTTTGGCTTTTTTCTATAGAAACCTCACAACCCCGATAATCATTTTTATTCCGTCTTTGTTTGGAGCTCTTTTTGCTTTAGCAGTTTTGTATTTCTGTAAAGGGAGTATTTCGGCTATTTCTTTGGGTATTAGTTCTATTTTGTTGGGAGAAACTACTGATTATTCTATTTATGTTTTAACACATTTGAGAAATAATAAAGATGTGAAATTACTCTACAGAGACATTACCAAACCCTTGTTGCTTTGCGGTGTGACAACATCGATCACTTTTTTGTGTCTGTTTTTTATCAAATCTGAAGCTTTGCAGGATTTAGGAATTTTTGCGGGTTTGAGCGTGGTTTCAACATCCATTTTTTCTTTAGTTTTAATACCAGTTTTGTATAAGTCAAATGGTAAATTATTCGTTCCAAAGCCTAATGTTATTGACAAGCTTGGCACTTATTCCTATCATAAAAATAAATTTTTGGTTGGGTCAATGTTATTATTGTTGGTTGTTTCTCTTTTTACCTATTCTAAGGTTACTTTCAATAATGATCTTTCGGATTTAAATTTCATGACTCCCAAATTAAAAATGGCCGAGAAACAGTTGGAGCATATTGCTAATAGTGATTCGTCAAAATCTATTTATCTGGCCACTTATGGGAAGAGTTATGATGAAGTTGTTGCCAATAATAATCAACTTTTCAAGACACTGCAAAAGGACAAGAACGACAAAGAAATCTTGAATTTCAGTTCGATTGGGGGTATTGTTTTTTCGACAGAAGTTCAAAAGCAAAAGATAGCGGAATGGAATACATTTTGGAGTTCCCAAAAAAAATCAAATCTGACGCAAGCCTTAATCAGTGAAGGAAATCAATATGGTTTTAAAACGACTACTTTTGATAGCTTTTATGAATTGTTGGATAAAAACTTTGGTTCAATATCGATTCAGGAATTCCTCAAGGTGAAATCCTTTTTCTTGGATGAGTTTATCGCCCAAAAAGACGGATTTTATACCATTTCTACCTTAGTAAAGGTACCTAAAGTAAAAAGGGATGCTTTCGTAAACCAAATCAAAAAACAGCCCAATTTGGTTGTTATCGATAGGCAACAAACGAATGAAACTTTTCTTGGAACACTAAAAACAAGTTTTGAAGATCTTGTCAATTATTCTTTTATAGCCGTATTTTTTGTGTTGTTATTTGCTTTTAGAAAAATAGAATTGGCCATTATCAGCATTATCCCGATACTCATAAGTTGGATTTTTACCACTGGTCTTATGGGAATGTTTGGATTGCAATTTAATGTATTTAACATCATTGTCTGTACTTTGATCTTTGGAATAGGAGTGGACTACAGCATCTTTATGACATCGGCATTGCAAAAGGAATATACTTTTGGAAAAATCGAATTGCCAAGTTACAGAACCTCCATTTTATTATCGGTTGCAACCACAATTTTAGGAATTGGAGTGCTTATTTTTGCGAAACATCCAGCCTTGAAATCAATAGCTTTAATTGCGATTATTGGGATATTCTCGGCACTGCTGATCACCTTTATTTTGCAGCCTTTAGTGTTTCACTTCTTTGTTACCAATCGGGTAAAAAAAGGAAAAGCACCATACGGAATCAGACGATTATTGCATTCAACTTTTTCGTTTGCCTATTTTGGTTTGGGAGGCTTTTTATATTCGCTAGTGAGTGGGATTCTAATGAAAATCATGCCTTTTTCAAAAAAATCAAAACTGAGAGTTTTTCATTATATCTTATCTAAGTTTATGAAATCGGTTTTGACGAGCTATCCATCGATAAGGAGAAAAATTATAAATAACTCCAATGAAAAATTTGATAAACCAGCCGTAATTATAGCCAATCATAGTTCTTTTCTGGATATTTTGGCAGTAGGATTGTTGAGTCCCAAAATCATTTTTTTGGTAAGTGATTGGGTTTATAATTCACCTGTTTTTGGAAAAGTAGTTCGTTTGGCAGGTTTTTATCCCGTTTCCAGCGGTATGGATAATGGAGTAGAACATTTGCGAACCAAAGTGGTAGAAGGATTTTCTATTATGGTTTTTCCTGAAGGAACCCGATCTGAAGATAATTCGATAAAACGTTTTCATAAAGGTGCTTTTTATTTGGCTGAGCAATTGCATTTGGATATTGTTCCAATTGTTATTCATGGCTATTCGGAGGTTTGTCCAAAAGGGGATTTTATTCTCAATGGAGGGATTACCACCACGATTATTTTGGACCGAATTTCACCTAATAATCCGGGTTTTGGGAATAATGTGGCTGAGCGTACCAAAAAAATAAGCGCTTTCTTCAAAGAACAATATAGAATGTTACGTTTGGATTCTGAAGGGCCTAATTACTTCAAAACAAAGCTGATGAATAGTTATGCTTTCAAGGAACCACAGGTTATACAGGCGATAAAAGAAGATTTACAGCAACATTTGGAGTTATATTACAGCTTGAACAAATGGATTGATGCCAAAGCTAGAATCTTGCATTTTGTCAATGATTATGGACAATTGGATATGCTTATGGCTTTGCAGGAATCACAACGAAAAATTGATTCTATAATTATTTTGGATGAAAATAGAGCGGTTGCCCAATCAAATTATATCGTAAGGAAAAGAAAGATTCAGTATTTGAATCCAACGGAGCCGATTGTTTCGAAGAATTATAATGTTGTCCTTATTTCTGATGAAAATGCTTTTGTTAGTCTGGAAACAATTTGTAATTTGGCTACAATCGTTATTTTGTTGAAATGCAATGGTTTAAAAGAGTTAGTTTTGAATTTTGGATTTGAAATTACCATTGATATTGAAAACTTGATTGTTCTAAATAGGAATATATAATGAAATCATCATTAGCATTAAGTTTAGAAGTTCAGTAAGTTTTTTTTTGAATATTAAAGACATTGAAAATAAATAATTAGTATGGAATTCCCTGAAATATCAGAATACAAGCCAAGTTTCCAAAAATATATTGACCTAATAGACAATGGAAATTTTTTTGAACAGTTTGACAGTATCACAAATGAAACGGTTGAATTATTCAAATCAATTAGTAAAGACAAATTAAATTATAGGTATGCAGAAGACAAGTGGACAATAAAGGACTTGTTTATGCATATTATTGATACTGAAAGAGGATTTTCTTATGGAGCAATTGTATGTATAAGAAATGACGATAAAACGTTATTATATGGAATGAATGATGAACATTACGCAAAAAACGTAAATGTGACAAATAGAGATATTGAAAGTATGATTGAAGAATTTAAAATTGTTAGAAGGGGATTTAGGTTTTTATTTGAAAATTGTACAGAGGAACAAGTAGCATTCTTAGGGAACGGAGTTAAGCATAAAATTTCAGCAAGAGCATTAGGTTACATTTCTTTAGGACATACAAAACATCATGTGAATATTATTAAAGAAAGATATTTAAACAAATAAAAATGCGCAAAATCAGTTGCAGTATAGTGATATTTGCGAAAGCAGATACAAATAGAAAAGAAGTAATAACATAATAACTACTGATAAATAAATTTCCCATCAATGAAAATGAAAAAACGCTATGACGTAGTTGTAATAGGAAGCGGTTTGGGCGGACTTGTTTCGGCTGTCATATTGGCCAAAGAAGGCTATAGTGTTTGCGTGTTGGAAAAAAACAATCAATACGGAGGGAATCTGCAAACCTTTGTGCGCGACAAAACGATTTTTGATACTGGAATTCATTACATCGGAGGATTGGCTGAAGGCGAGAATCTACATCAATATTTCAAGTATATCGGAATTATGGATGGCTTGAATCTCAAAAAAATGGATGAGGATGGATATGACATGATTTCTTTCGAGGATCATGAACAAGAATTTCCACATGCTCAGGGATATGATAATTTTAAAAAACAATTGATTCAATTTTTTCCAGAAGAAAAAGAAGCAATTGAGAAATATTGCGAAGCAATAATAAAAACTTGTGATCGATTTCCGCTTTATAATTTAAGATCGGAAGGGAAATATGACAATGATATTTTGGCAATAAATGCAAAAGAATTCATTGATGGATTGACCGAAAATAAAATATTGCGGGCTGTTTTTGCGGGCAGCAATTTTTTATATGCAGGAATGGGAGACAAATCCCCTTTTTATGTCCATGCATTGACGGTGAATACGTATATGCAAAGTGCTTGGCGATGCGTTAATGGAGGTAGTCAAATAACAAAACAGTTAATTAAAGAGCTGAAAAAATACGGTGGTGTTGCTTTTAAATATAAAGAAGTTTTTGAGTTAAGTGTTGAAGATAACGCTGTCGCAAAAGCGAAAATGAAAGACGGTCTAAGTGTTTCTGCCCAATATTTCATATCGAATATTGAGCCAAAAACCACTTTGAAAATGGCAGGAGAAGATCATTTTAGAAAAGCTTTTATCAATAGAGTTTCCAGTTTAGAGGGTGGTGTTTCGGCATTTAGTTTGTATATCGTCTTTAAACCAAAGACTTTTAAATACCTTAATCGAAATTATTACCACTTCAAGAATAGTGGTGATGTTTGGACTGCTCAGGATTATACTGACGAAACTTGGCCAAAAGCGTTTCTGGCTTCGGCTAATGCTCCTAAAAAGGATGATGGTTGGGCCGAAGGAATGACTTTTATTGCCTACATGAAATTTTCGGATGTGGAAGTTTGGAAAAATACCTTCAACACAATTGCTGAAGAGAACGAAAGAGGCGAGAGTTATGAAGCTTTCAAAACGCGTAAAACCGAGCGTTTTCTAGAAGCAATAGAGAAGAAGTTCCCTGGAATCAAAAAATGTATAAAATCTGTGCATACCTCTACGCCATTGTCTTACAGGGATTATATTGGTGGCCATAACGGGAATATGTATGGTTATGAGAAAGATTCCAATAACCCAATGAAAACTTTTATTCCTTCGAAAACTAAATTAGATAATCTTTATCTAACAGGACAAAGTATTAATATGCATGGTGTTTTAGGAGTAACGATTGGTGCGGTTGTAACCTGCTCGGAGATTATAGGCAGAGAATATTTAGTCAATAAAATTAATCAAAATACGGATTGATGATAAATTGAGGTGTATGAAGAAATATATTGACCATATTGCTTTCATCGTTTTAGCTTTTGCAGTCACGTCTTGTGGCACCTCAAAATCAATGCACCATACGCCAGAAATAACAAGTTTTAACAACACCATTCCCGCAGTCACAAAACAATCCAGCACTACTTTTTACACTGGAAATAATTTTTTACTTAAAAATAAACAAAACCTTTGGGAACTCTATGTTGAAGGCGATCCATTGGAACGAGGTTTGGCAATAGGTAGTTTGACAGATTCTTTATTAAAAAAACAAGAGCATGTTTTTTTTGATAGAGTTAATATTTTGATTCCATCCCGTTTTAAAAGAAGTATAGTGATGGACTTTGTAGATTGGTACAATCGGAAATTGTATTTGAATGTGGAGAATGAGTATCAAACAGAGATTTATGGACTTTCCCGATATTCACCAAAGGATTTAGACTATGTGGCTCCCAATTTTTTAAGGGATATGTATTTGCATGGTGCTCATGATATTGGTCATGCCGTTCAAGATTTGGGTATCGTAGGTTGTACTTCTTTTGCCGTTTGGGGTGACAAAACGGACGACGGAAGTTTACTGCTCGGTCGAAATTTCGATTTTTACGCAGGT
The DNA here is from genome assembly GCF_056405915.1 of Flavobacterium sp. P1_E4. Classification (NCBI taxonomy): domain Bacteria; kingdom Pseudomonadati; phylum Bacteroidota; class Flavobacteriia; order Flavobacteriales; family Flavobacteriaceae; genus Flavobacterium; species Flavobacterium sp. P1_E4. The sequence goes on along the minus strand of NZ_JBFUBE010000019.1, from coordinate 14,664 downwards.
GATGCTTTCGCAAAAGATAAAATAGTTGCTTTTGTTCATCCAAAAGAAGGATATCCATTTATGATGGTAACTTGGCCGGGGATGATAGGAGTTTGTTCGGGGATGAATGCAGAGGGATTGATACTGACAATCAATGCTGCAAAATCTAAAATTCCTTTGAGTGCCAAAACGCCCATTTCTATAGTGACACGGGAAATATTGCAATATGCCAGAACCATTGATGAAGCAATTGCAATTGCCAAAAAGAAAAAAGTATTTGTATCCGAATCGATTATGGTGGGAAGTGCCAATGATAATAAAGCCGTTTTGATTGAAATTGCGCCAAATAATTTAGGTGTTTTTGAGGTTTCGAATGGCAATCAGTTGGTTTGTTCCAATCATTTTCAGAGTGATGCTTTAAAAGGAAACAAACGAAATGTTGAGCAAATAAAAAATAGCCATTCCCAATACCGTTTTGATCGAATGACTCAATTATTGAATGAAAATCCAAAAATTACTCCTCAAATTGCCGTTGACATACTCCGAAACAAAGAAGGGATAAATAATCAGCCTTTGGGATACGGGAACGATAAAGCATTAAACCACTTATTGGCACATCACGGAATTGTGTTTCAACCCTCGAAACGATTGGTTTGGGTATCGGCAAGTCCCTATCAATTGGGTGAATTTGTCTGTTATGATTTGTCTGCCATTTTTAAAAACAGAAAAGTAAATGACAGTATAGTTTCATTAGAAGATGAAACTAGAAATATTGCCAAGGATCCATTTCTGGAAACGGTTGCCTATCAAAACTATGAGCAGTTTAGAGTAGAGGATAAAAAAATGGACCTCTTTTTAAAAAATAAAGAAGATTTTCCATCCGATTTTATTAGATATTATCAATCTTTAAATCCTGATTATTGGGTTGTTTATTATAAAGTAGGATTGTACTTTTATCAAAATAAAAAATATGCTTTGGCTCAAGAGCAATTTGAAAGAGCATTGACCAAAGAAATCAGCACCTTGCCTGAAAAAGACGAGATTGCCAATTATTTAAAGAAAATTAAACGAAAACGATAATGATTCCAAAGATAGAAATAGCAACTACAGCCGAAATAAAATCGTTTCAAGAGCAAAAATTAGCAAAACTTTTAAGCTACGTGAACGCCAATTCTCCTTTTTACAGTTCGCTTTTTTCTAAAAACAATATTGATATTTCGAATATAAAAACAATTGAGGATCTGACTCAGTTGCCCGTTACCACCAAAGAAGATCTGCAAAAGCACAATGACAATTTTTTATGTGTTCCAGCAAATAAAATCATTGATTATGCCACTACATCTGGTACTTTGGGAGATCCTGTAACTTTTGGGTTAACCGACAGTGATTTGGACAGATTGGCTTATAATGAAGCTATTTCGTTTGATTGTGCAGGAATAAAAGAAGGTGATATTGTGCAGTTGATGACGACAATTGACCGTCGTTTTATGGCAGGATTGGCTTATTTTTTGGGTCTTCGAAAAATGAAAGTAGGAGTCATTCGTGTTGGTGCCGGAATTCCGGAATTGCAATGGGATTCTATTTTAAAATACAAACCAACTTATTTAATCACGGTTCCTTCCTTTTTGCTGAAAATGATTGAATATGCCGAAAAGCATAATATTGATTTAAATAATTCCAGTGTAAAGGGAGCTATTTGTATTGGCGAATCACTTAGAAATCAGGATTTCACGATGAATGCGCTGTCCAAAAAAATATCGGACAAATGGAAAATTAAGTTGTTCTCCACTTACGCTTCCACTGAGATGAGTACAGCCTTTACCGAATGTGAACATGGAGTAGGTGGTCATCATCATCCAGAATTGATTATTGTGGAAGTATTGGATGAAAATAATAATCCCGTAAAAAATGGAGAATCAGGGGAATTAACCTTTACCACTTTGGGGATTGAAGCTATGCCTTTGGTTCGTTTTAAAACGGGTGATATTGTTCAACTTCACACTGATCCTTGCCAATGTGGACGAAATACATTGCGGGTAGGACCTGTTATCGGAAGAAAACAGCACATGATAAAATACAAGGGAACGACTTTGTACCCACCCGCAATGCATGATGTTTTGAATGATTTTGATACTATAGAAAGTTACATCATTGAAATTACAACCAATGATTTGGGAACCGATGAGATTCTGATCAAGATTGCGGTAAAAGACCCAACACCAATTTTTCTGCAGGAATTAAAAGATCATTTTAGAGCTAAATTGCGCGTAACTCCCAAAATTGAATTCACTACAAATGAAGTGCTAAAAGCCATCATTTTCAATCCAATGAGCAGAAAACCAATTCACTTTTTTGATAATAGAAAGAGTGTTATTTAATCAAAAACTTCAATTTTAAATCCAGCTTTTTGAACTGTTTCGATAATTTCGCTTTTGGAAATTCCATTAGCTATAACCGACAGGATTTTATCTTTATTTGTTGTATCAACAACCCATTTTTCAATCCCATCGGTAATATCAAGAACAGGAGTTACTTTGGCTACACAGCCACCACAGTTTATATTTGTTTTAAAAACAAAAGTTTCTTTTTCGTTTGATTTAGAGTTCATTGTTGGTTTAATTTATTTATTATTTTTTCCATTTTAATCTAAGACTATTACTCACTACACTTACACTACTTAAAGCCATCGCCGCTCCGGCAAGCATGGGATTCAAAAGGAATCCGTTGATAGGATACAAAACTCCCGCTGCTATCGGAATACCGATGACATTATACAGCAAGGCCCAAAATAGGTTTTGTTTGATGGTTGCAACGGTTTGTTTGGATAGCTTTATGGCTTCTGGAATTTTGTTAAGATCGGACGAGATTATAGTCATTTTTGCCACATCCATAGCAATGTCACTTCCTTTTCCCATTGCAATGCTCACATCGGCTTGCGCCAAAGCTGTACTGTCATTAATTCCGTCGCCAACCATCGCCACAATTTTTCCTTCGCTTTGCAGTTGTTTGATGAAAGTCGCTTTTTGCTCGGGTAAGACTTCGGCTTTATAATTGGTGATTCCGGTTTTTTGGGCAATAGACGCAGCCGTAGCTTCATTGTCACCGGTAAGCATATAAATGGCAATTCCGGATTCTTGTAATTGCTGAATTGCCTCAATGGATGTTTCTTTAATTTTATCTGCAATGGCAATTACTGCTATCGCTTGGCTATCGTCTGAAAACCAAATTACCGTTTTTGATTCGGTGCTCCATTGATTGGCTTTTTCAATAAGCGTTTCCGAAAGAGTTAGATTTTTTTCGAGTAACAGTTTTTTGTTTCCAACAAAATACATTTTGCCTGCCACGGTTGCCATAATTCCTTTTCCTGTTATGCTTTCAAAATGCTCCAATGCAATACTGTTATTGTCATCAAAATGTTTGATTACGGCTTCTGCCAAAGGATGTTCGGATTGCTTTTCGATACTGACCAAGATTTGTTTTAGAATTTCACTTTCGTCAATCCAATGTGAATCGGTTACAACGGGTTTGCCTTCGGTGATGGTTCCTGTTTTGTCGAGAACAACTGCATTCACTTTTTTGGATAGTTCTAGACTTATCGCATCTTTAATCAATATCCCTTTTTCGGCACCTTTACCTATTCCGACCATAATCGCGGTAGGAGTGGCCAAGCCCAAGGCACATGGACAGGCAATGATCAAAACGGTAGCAAAAGCTATCAATCCTTGTGAAAATCCATTTTCGCCTCCTAAAATGACCCAAGAAGCAAAGGCAATAAAGGCAATTAGAATTACTATGGGAACAAAAATCCCCGCTATTTTGTCCACCAGCTTTTGGACAGGGGCTTTGCTTCCTTGTGCTTCCTGTACCATTTTGATGATATTGGCTAGCATCGTTTCGGAGCCTATTTTCTCGGCTCGGAATTGGAAACTTCCTTTTTGGTTAATGGTTCCGGCATAGACCTTTTCGTTTTCTTTTTTCAGGAGCGGAACAGGTTCGCCACTCAGCATGCTTTCGTCAACGTATGAATTTCCTTTGGTCACGACTCCGTCCACTGCAATTTGCTCTCCTGGTTTTACAAGAATAATGTTGCCGTGGTTTACTTTGTCGATTGGAATTATAGTTTGTTGTTCGTCACTGGTAATAATGGTTACGGTTTTGGGCTGTAATCCCATCAGTTTTTTAATGGCCGAAGAAGTATTTCCTTTGGCTTTTTCTTCCAGTAATCTTCCCAGTAAAATAAAAGTGATGATTACCGCTGCCGCTTCAAAATAGACATGGGCGTGTAAACCTCTCTCATGCCAAAAATGGGGAAATAAAGTATTGAATACACTAAAAGTATACGCCACTCCTGTTCCCAATGCCACCAGCGTGTCCATGTTGGCTGAACGATGTTTGGCTTGTTTCCAAGCATTGATGTAGAAATTTTTGCCAAACCAAACGATTACAGGAGTCGATAAAAGCCACATGATTTCGTTGGCATAGGGAATATCCATAAAAAACATCCCAATAACAACGACTGGTAGTGTAAGCAATCCAGCCCAAAGCGTTTTCAATTTCAGTTGACTGAATTTTTTTCCGTGTATTTCTTCGAGCGTTTCGGTTTGTTTACTGTCCTTATCGATGAGCAAATCATAACCGGCTATTTGAACAGCATTCTTGATTTCGCCAAGGGTAATCATGTTCGGTAGATATTCTAGGGCTACTGTAGCTGTTGCAAAATTAACCGATGCGTTAACGATTCCAGGTTGTATTTGTATGGCCGTTTCCACTCCGACAGCGCATGAAGCACAGCTCATATCCAGAACAGGGAAGCTTTTCTTTACGGTGGTCACGCCATAACCCAAATCCCGAATAACACTTATTGCTTCCGGTAATGCTTCCGGTTTTGAAGCCGTAATCACAGCTCTGTTATTGTTGAGTTCCACTTTATGAGAATCGATATTTTTTATTTTGGAGAGGCCATTATCAACGATAAGTGCACAATGTTCGCTCTCAACATCTTCCAGCGGAATATAAAATGTGTTATTTATAGGAGTTGCCATTTTTGTATGGTTTTAAGTTTACAATACAAAGTTCAGCAGATAATCTCCTAATAAGTTACAGGTTTTTGTAAAAGAGTTGCAAGACTTTGGAACGTTTCAATTTGGGCATGACCTCGTTACAAAATTTGAATTTCATAACAACAATTTAGGTAACGAGGGCGGGCTCTACACTGTATTCCCGATTAACAAAAACTACGGCAAAAAAAGCCTTGTTTTTCTAAATCGGGAGATGCCGTTTCGATCCCTCATGCAAATCCGTTTGCATAACAAGATTTTTGGTTTCATTCCCAATCACTTTGTTTTTTTAATTAATTTAGATTGTCTTTTGATTTCTTAAGATTTAAATTCTCAAACTGTACTGTTATGTCAAACATTGGATTAATAATAGAAGAAAGAGCAGCCGATATAGGGAACTTTCTTGTGGGTAGATTGTTACCCTTTCGCGAAAAGCGAGCCGTAGGGCCCTTTGTGTTTTTGGATCATATGGGACCGGCAAAACTAAAAGAATACCAAAACTTAGATGTTGGACCCCATCCACATATTGGATTATCGACACTCACGTATTTGTTTGAGGGTGCAATACTGCATCGGGACAGTATTGGCACCGAAATGGAAATAACGCCTGGTGCCGTCAATTGGATGACTGCCGGAAAAGGAGTGGTCCATTCGGAGCGAACACCAGAGCGTTTGAGAGCTACCGATAAAAGTCTGCATGGTTTGCAAATTTGGGTGGCTTTACCCAAAAAAATGGAAGACATAGAACCTTCTTTCTTTCATATAGAAGCCAAAGACATACCCGAATGGCAGCAAGATAACGTCACCATAAAACTTATTGCCGGAAAAGCTTTTGGAAAAGAATCTCCTGTTCCTGTTTACAGTCCTTTGTACTTAATCGAAATTAAAAGTACTAGTACAGCCACTCTGGATATAGGCAAAGACCTTTTCGGAGAAAGCGCTTTGTATATTTTGGAAGGTGAAGTTAAAAATGATGGTAATACCTACACCTCAAAACAAATTTTGGTAGCCAAGGAAAGTAGTCTTTGCCAGTTTGAGATGAGCGAAAATTGTACGGTTTATATTTTTGGAGGCGAACCTTTTCCGGAAGAGCATTTCATTTATTGGAATTTTGTGCATTCCGATAAAGCGGTAATTGAAAAAGCCAAGCAGGATTGGATTGATCAAAAGTTTCCGAAAGTACCAAATGAAACCGAGTTTGTACCCTTACCACAACCTAAATTCAGATAATTATCATGGCAAAAGTGATCGCTCATATCAAAGAAGTTCTTTTTCAAATCGAAATTAAGTCTCCTACAGGAAATACCATTATTGCTGACGAACCTGTAGAGAAAGGAGGGAAGGACACAGGGTTTTCACCCAAAGAATTACTTACGGCATCATTAAGTGCCTGTACATCGGCAACACTGCGGATGTATATTAATAAGAAAGGCTGGGACATACCTGAAATAAAAGTAGAAACAGAACTAATCGAAATGGAAGGTAAAACTCTTTTTACCAGAAAACTTGAGTTTGCGACCACAGTTGATGAAGATCAGAAAAAGCGTTTGATTTTAGTAGCAAATGCTTGCCCTGTTCATAAGATACTGTCCGGTACTATTGAAATCGAAACAGAATTATTATAATAGAAAATATTATTTTGACACAAAACAATGTAACAATATCTCATAACGTTCAAGCCACAACTCAAAAAACAAATCCTTTTAGATTCAAATATTAATCCTTACTTTTGAACCTCATTAAAAAAACAAACAATATGGCGTCTATAACATTAGGAGGAAACCCAATACACACTTCAGGTGAATTACCAAAAGTTGGTTCAAAACTAGCTGATTTTAAATTAGTTAAAAACGATTTATCTGTTGCTGATTTAAGCACTTTTGCAGGTAAAAAATTAGTTTTAAATATTTTTCCTAGTATCGATACAGGAACTTGTGCAACATCAGTTAGAAAATTCAACGAAAGTGCAAGTAACTTGGCAAACACTACTGTTTTATGTATTTCAAGAGATTTACCTTTTGCCCAAAAACGTTTTTGTGGTGCTGAAGGTCTTGAAAATGTAGTAAATCTATCTGATTTTCAAGAAGGTGCTTTTGGGAAAAATAATGGTTTAGACATTGTTGACGGGCCTTTGGCTGGATTGCACTCAAGAGTTATTATTGTCGTTGATGAGAACGGTGTGGTAACTCACACGGAACAAGTAGGTGAAATTGCAAACGAACCAAATTACGAAGCCGCTTTAGCAGCACTTTAATAGTCTATAATGGAATTTCAAAAAGACAATACATTACTTACGGGCCGATTGAAAAGCGTGAAATTCGCTTTTCTAGGCGCCGTAAAATTAATTACTACCGAGCACAGTATTATGGTTCAATTTTCAATTGGAATCTTAATGAGTATTGCCGGTTTTTATTTTCATATTTCTAGTACCGAATGGCTTTTTCAGACTTTGGCTATTGGATTAGTTATGAGCATTGAAGGGTTGAATACTGCTGTCGAAAAAATAGCCGATTTTATCCACCCAAATTATCATGAAAGAATTGGTTTCATAAAAGATATTGCTGCTGGAGCAGTATTTTTTGCTGCATTAACAGCAATCGCAATTGGTCTAATTATTTATATCCCAAAATTTTTATAGGTTCAATTAAATTCAAGAATGGCAAAATCTACAAAAAAAGAATCTTTAGATACAAAAAAGGAATCGGAATCTAAAGGCATAAGATCATGGGAATTCACCAAACAGCACAAAATTGTTTTGGGATCTCTTTTGGTATTATTTTCAATCGCTTTATTAGTCGCATTTGTTTCCTTTTTTATCTATGGAAAAATCGACCAAAGCGCTGTTTCCGAATTAACAGACCGTAAAGAAGAAGTTCAAAACTGGCTTGGTAAATTTGGAGCCTATCTGGCTGATTTGTTTGTATACAGAGGTTTTGGTATTGCTTCCTTTTTATTTGTGCGTTTATTTTTCCTGACCGGAATGTATTTGGTTTTGAGTCTATCGATTAAAAAACTAAAAGGAGTTTGGTTTTGGGATTTATTTGCTGTTATTGTTTTATCTGTTTTATTTGGTTTTTTTGCCACTTCAATGCCTGAATTGGGCGGAACAATTGGATATGAATTGAATTTATTTTCACAAGATTACATTGGCAAAACAGGAACACTTTTGGTTTTAGTTTTTGGATTGATTATTTATTTGATCTTCAAACTGCAGGTATCACCAGAAAAAGTGCAATCCTTTTTTGAAAGTACCAAAAAAGAAATTAAAGAGGACTTGGCTTCAGGTCCTGTATTGGCTTCTACTGAAAGTGCTTATAATCTTGAGGAATTTGCAGTTGAAGAAGCTGAAGAAGAAGAATTGGATGATATCCATTTGAAAACAACAGGATCTCAATTTGAAATCAACAAAGAAGCTTTGAAACCAACAATTTCAAATGCTTCCGAAATCAATTTGGAACCTACTCTCAAACCGCTTCCGATGGAGATTTTACCTACGGTAGAACCTGTTAAAGAAGAAGCTTTTGTAATTGAAAAAGCAGTCGAAGAAGATATTATTGAAGATAATTTGGCTTCACGCTTAGTATCTGATTTTGGTTTGTTTGATCCTACTTTGGATTTATCCAATTACAAATACCCAACCATCGATTTATTAAAAGAATATTCGACAGGAGGAATTACCATTAACCAGGAAGAACTGGAAGAGAACAAGAATAAAATTGTTGACACCCTTCGTAATTACAAGATAGAAATAGCGCAAATCAAGGCGACTGTTGGACCATCGGTAACTTTATATGAAATTGTACCAGAAGCAGGAATTCGTATTTCCAAGATTAAGAGTTTGGAAGATGATATTGCTTTGTCACTTTCGGCATTAGGGATTCGTATTATTGCGCCTATTCCAGGGAAAGGGACAATCGGTATAGAGGTTCCGAACAAGAATCCAACAATGGTTTCGATGAAAAGTGTGATTGGTTCTGCTAAATTCCAAGAAGCGGAAATGGAATTACCTATTGCCCTTGGAAAAACTATTTCGAATGAAACTTTTGTGGTCGATTTGGCCAAAATGCCCCACTTATTAATGGCGGGTGCTACAGGGCAAGGAAAATCGGTGGGATTGAATGCAGTTTTGACATCGCTTTTATACAAGAAACACCCTGCTGAGGTTAAATTTGTATTGGTGGATCCGAAAAAAGTAGAACTTACGCTTTTCAATAAAATAGAAAGACATTATCTAGCGAAACTACCTGATACTGAAGATGCGATTATTACCGATAATGCAAAGGTAGTTGCTACATTGAATTCTCTTTGTACGGAAATGGACAACCGTTATTCGCTATTGAAAGATGCGATGGTAAGAAATATAAAAGAGTACAACGAAAAATTCAAAAACAGAAAATTGAATCCAGAGAATGGACATCGCTTTTTGCCTTATATTGTATTGGTAGTGGATGAGTTTGCCGATTTAATTATGACCGCCGGTAAAGAGGTTGAAGTACCGATTGCCCGTTTGGCACAATTGGCTCGTGCTATCGGTATTCACTTGATTATTGCGACACAAAGACCATCTGTGAATGTAATTACAGGTTTGATCAAAGCCAACTTCCCTGCGAGAATCGCTTTTAGGGTAACCTCTAAAATAGATTCAAGAACAATTTTAGACACTGCAGGAGCTGACCAATTAATAGGACGCGGGGATATGTTGTATACCAACGGAAATGACGTAGTTCGTGTACAATGTGCCTTTATTGATACACCAGAAGTTGAAAAAATCACTGATTTCATTGGTTCGCAAAAAGCGTATGCTACGGCTTATTTGCTTCCTGAATTCATAGGAGAAGATGGTGGAATTAATTTGGAAATGGATATTTCTGAAAGAGACACTTTGTTTAGAGAAGCTGCTGAAGTAATTGTAAATGCGCAACAAGGATCTGCTTCGTTATTGCAACGCAAACTGAAACTGGGCTACAACAGAGCCGGTCGATTGATTGACCAACTGGAAGCTGCCGGGATTGTAGGTCCTTTTGAAGGAAGTAAAGCCAGAAGTGTGAACATACAAGATATGACAGGACTGGATCAGTTTTTTAATAATGAAAGCTAGGTTATTGGACTTTTGGATTATTGGATAGTTCGATTATTAGATTTTTAGACTTAGAATAGCACATAATAATAGAAATTTAGCTTTTTTTTAGATGCTTTTCATTTTTTAGGTCTTTACATTTGCACCAAATATGATATTACACGAATGCGTGAGGGATAATAGCTAGCTACCGAAGTAGCGCGGATAGCCCGACGCCGTTGAGGAAAGGGGCTTTGTAAGCGGTGCTATCAGTAAGCCCCTTTTCTCAACGGGGTCACGCCCAAGTGATTATAATATTCAATTACATACAAAAAATCATTAATAAGCATACAACAAAACACAGAACAAATGAGATTACAAAACAATATGGGAGTGAAAATGGTGATGGGACTTTTGGTTGCCTTTTTTATTGGATTTTCGACTCAGGCACAAGATAAAAAAGCAAAAGATTTACTGGATAAAGTAACTGCCAAAGTAAAAAGCTACGATAATATTACGATCGATTTTAAATATTCTTTGAATAATGCCAAGGAGAACATCAATCAGGACAGTAAAGGAACTGTAGTGATGAAAGGCAATCAGTATGTGTTGAATTTTATGGGAATCACCAAGATTTTTGACGGTAAAAAGAATTATACTATTGTTCCTGAGGATGAGGAAATCACTATTTCGAAAGTAGATGAGAAAGACGATGCGGCTATCACACCTTCTAAAATGCTGACTTTCTTTAATACTGGATATAAATTCTCAATGGATATTGTTCAAAATGTAGGTGGTAAAAAAATACAGTACGTTAAATTGACACCTACAAGTGCCAAAGATCAAAGAAAAGAGATTTTGGTAGGAATCGATTCCAAAACCAACAATATCTATAATGTCATAGAAATTGCGAAAAAAGGCACCAAAACTACATTGACGGTTAATTCTTTTAAAACAAATCAGACATTGCCGAAAAATCAGTTTACCTTTGTTGCAAGCAAATATCCCAATTATTACATCAATAAATTAGACTAATTATTTAGGTGAAGATTCTAGACAGATACTTATTAAAAACATTTCTAGGTACATTTGCTACGGTATTTGTTATCCTTTTTTTTGTGTTCATCCTGCAAACGGTCTGGTTATTTATTGCCGAATTGGCCGGTAAAGATTTGGATTTTGTAATGGTTATCAAGTTTTTGGCTTTTTCGATGCCTCGAATTGTGCCTTTGGTTTTACCTCTATCTATTTTATTGGCTTCGATAATGTCTTTTGGGAATTTATCTGAGCATTACGAATTTGCAGCAATGAAATCTTCGGGTATCTCATTGCAAAGAGCCATGAGAAGTTTGACTATTGCTATTGCGATATTGAGTATTGTGGCCTTTTTATTTGCCAATAATGTTATTCCGTATGCCGAATTTAGGTTTGTCAATTTCAGAAAAAACATCGCCCAAGCTAAACCTGCACTTGCTATTACCGAAGGTCAATTTAGCGACGTTGGTATGTATAATATAAAAGTGAATAAAAAATCGGGAGAAAATGGAAATCATCTTACAGGGATTACCATTCATCAAAAATCCCAAAATGGTGATGGTAGCAAAACGGTAATTCGCGCAACGGACGGAGAATTGATCAGTAGCGATAAAACAAGTATTTTGCAATTGGTTTTGAATGACGGTAATTATTATCAGGATATTGTACCTAAAAAATATGAGGATCGCGATAAATTGCCTTTTGCTAAAAGTTCCTTTAAGAAATACCGAATCAATATAGATCTGTCCCAATTGAATAAAGTGGATACTAAAGACGAAACAGTATCTGCTACCAACTCGATGTTGAATGTAAGTGATTTGCGATACACATTGGATTCCCTGACTAAGAACAGGAATACTGAAATTGTTTCATTCTCTGAAAACAGTGGAGCAAGAATAGGTACTCTAACCGATAATAAAGCCCCTCAACCTGCAAAGAAAAAGCCTTTGATTAAAAATTTGTTGTCAATCTATGACAACAAGCAAAAAGCTGAAATTTTAAAAGCCGCCACTAGTAATGCTCAAAGTACATTGTATACTATTGATGCCACAAGAAGCGAACTAGACAGTAAAAAGAAAAATATAAACAGCCATATTTTATCCTTAAATGATAAATTTGTCATTGTTTATGCCTGCTTTTTAATGTTTTTTATAGGAGCGCCATTAGGAGCGATTATTAGAAAAGGAGGTCTTGGTTTACCCATTGTATTTGCGGTTTTAATTTTTATATCCTTCCACTTTATCAATACGTTTGGGAAAAGAATCTCGCAAGAGGATGGTTTAACCCCTTTTCTTGGAGCTTGGATGTCGTCTATGATTCTGACGCCGTTGGCTGTTTTATTGACTTATCGTGCTACTAATGATATTGGTTTGATTAATATGGATGTACTATTAACACCTATACAAAAAGCATTTCAAAAATTGTTTCAAAAAATAATTCCATCTCAAAATAAAGAATAAGATGTCTACCACAAAAATACAACTCAACACAATAGAAGAGGCTATTGAAGATATTCGTCAAGGCAAAGTAATTATTGTAGTTGATGATGAAGACCGTGAAAATGAAGGTGATTTTCTAGCCGCAGCCGAAAAAGTAACACCAGAAATGATCAACTTTATGGCTACCCATGGTCGCGGTTTAATATGTGCACCATTAACGGAAAGCCGTTGTAAAGAGCTAGGATTACACGTTATGGTTACCAATAATACCGACCCTATGGAAACTGCTTTTACGGTTTCGGTGGATTTAAGAGGCAATGGAGTAACTACAGGAATATCTGCATCAGATAGAGCAAAAACAATACTTTCCTTAGTGAATTCAGATACAAAACCACATGATTTAGCACGTCCTGGGCATATATTTCCATTGATTGCCAAACAAGGAGGGGTTTTGAGAAGAACGGGACATACCGAAGCTGCTATTGATTTTGCCCGTTTGGCAGGATTTAAATCGGCTGGAGTAATTGTCGAAATCATGAATGAAGATGGTTCTATGGCCAGACTTCCACAATTAGTGAAAGTTGCCAAGAAATTTGACTTAAAATTGGTTTCTATCGAAGCATTGGTTGCCTATAGAATGCAGCACGATAGTTTGATCGTAAAGAAAGAAGATTTTGATATCGAAACCCGTTTTGGGACTTTTAGACTTAGAGCGTACCAACAAACAACCAACAAGCAAATACATATTGCTTTGACCAAGGGAACTTGGAACATCGGTGAACCAATTCTAACCCGTATCAATTCTACTTCGGTGAATAATGATATATTAGGGACGTTGACCAATGATGCCAATAAGAAACTGGATGATATGTTCCAATTGATTAATCAAGAGGGAAAGGGGGCTGTTTTGTTCATCAACCAAGAAGTAGCATCGATAGATTTATTGAACCGCATTTCGGAATTGAAGGTTTTGCAGGCTAAAGGCGAATTTAAAGCGCCACAAGTAAAAATGGACAATAAAGATTTTGGTATTGGTGCTCAAATATTGCACGATATCGACATTTCCAAAATTCGATTATTGTCGAATACACAGCAAACCAAACGTGTTGGTATGATAGGATACGGTTTGGAGATTAAAGATTATGTATCGTATTAATTTTTATAATTCTTAGTAATTGGTTTAGACTGATTAGATGAATCCTTCGGAAAGTAATTTCGAAGGATTTTTTTATTCTATATATTACAGAACGTTAATTATATTGATTAAATGAATTGGCCCTTTTTTATCGCCTATTCAACATTCTGTGTGCTATCGTTTGTTAGTATTTGAGAGGTCAGTGGATAATCTGAAGGACAAGTACAGTGTACTCTTTAAAACCCACTTAATAATTAAATTTAGGATGTTAATTGCAGTTTTTAGGGGTTAATTATGCAATAGTTTCGCTATTATTTAGTCAGCTTTTTGAACTGGTATAGCTACATTATAGAGGTGTGATAGACTTTTTAATTCTTGAAATTCTATCCGATTATACAACGCAAAACATGTTCCAGCTGAAGACCTGAATACGAACAAAATTCCTCTATAGAAATTAACTGATGTGGTTCTTTATTCAAGTTGTCTTTAATTTTGTTTAAATACAACCTCGCCTGTCTGTATGTTTTACCAGTAATACGTTGTACATCTTTTGGATAAATACATACCCTGATGTTTGCTGCTATCACACTCTTACTTTTAATACATTATCCATACTTAGGGTAGGGCTTTGACTCCCTTTCCCTAACTGGAACAAATTTAAGAAAATTACTTCTCTTTTGAATAACTTAAATAGGTTATTATAGGCTTTTTACTACCGTTTTTGACCATTACCTTTTGAAATTTGATTTAAATGATGAAATATTTGCCCAGATCAATCCCGATTTAGTTGCAACGAATATTCAGGACGAAAGAGTAGATCAATCATTTTTAAACTTAAACTTAAATTTTAAACTATTATGGCAAAACAAAAAGGCATAATTAAATTGAAAGGTACTATCGGGGATATTACTTTTTACAAATCAAAAGATGGGTACATTGCCCGTGAAAAAGGAGGCATTGATG